>JALWQN010000070.1 GCA_027083115.1 Desulfurococcales archaeon | reverse complement strand
TTAAGAGGCGGTTTTGTCCCTAGGGCTCCAATGAATTGCCTAATCAAGAATCACCTAAGGCTTCTCCCTCATGGACCACTGAAATCTAGGGAGTACCTATACGCTAATATTGAATGGATTGCTACACCCTTCCATAGCACATCCTCATCAACGTCGAATTTCGGGTGATGATGGGGATAAACAATTCCTTTCTCCTTATTTCTAATACCTAAAAGTATGAAGACGCTCGGTCTCCTCATGGCGTAGAAGGCAAAGTCTTCAGCGCCCATAGTCATTTCGGGCTCCTCAATATCTCCCAGAACCTTAAGCACCTCCCTGCAGTAGTTAGCTAATTTAGGGTCATTAACTGTGGGGGGTATGTGGTCACCCACGACCTCAAACCTTCCTTCAGCTCTTAAGCCCTTAGCCAACATCTCAGTTACTTCCTTCATTCTCCTAATTACAAAATTCCGCACATTCTCATCAAAGGTTCTTATCGTGCCGAGCATCTCTGAAGTTTCAGGTATAACATTGAATGTTGTTCCTGCCTTTAAGCTCGCTACAGTCACTACAGCCGGCTTCAAAGGATTGATCTCTCTTGATATGATTTTTTGGTAGGCATTAATTAGGTCTGCCGAAATGACTATTGGGTCCACAGCCTGATTAGGTTGTGCCGCATGACCTCCTCTACCACGAACTATAACTCTAAAGGCGTCTGCTGAGGCAAGCAGGGGTCCTTCCCTAATACCGATAACTCCTGAAGGTAAGGAACTCCATACATGGATCCCGAAGAAAGCGTCAACGTCATCAACGGCTCCTGATTCAACAACCTTCTTAGCTCCCAACCCACCTTCCTCAGCCGGCTGAAATATTAGCTTAGTTTTCCCTTTAATTAAGCCCTTATCGTGAAGCTCCTTAATTATGTATGAGGCCCCAAGAAGCATTGCTGTGTGGGCATCATGACCACAAGCATGCATTTTCCCTTGGATTCTTGACTTATATGGGACATCGTTCTCCTCCTGTATTGGGAGAGCATCCATGTCAGCCCTGAAGGCAAGAACAGGCTTACCTTCACCTAACGAAGCCACAACGCCCGTACCAGCAACCTCCTTTATCCTATAACCTAGTGACCTAAGCACCTCCTTAACCTTAGATGAAGTTCTGACCTCCTCATACTTAAGTTCAGGATACATATGAAACTGTCTCCTTAACTCAACTACCTTAGGTTGAAGAGCCTTGGCTCTTTGAATAATATCCTTCAAGATTTCATCCATTCCTCCTCACTCTCATCATTTTTCTTACTTACGTAAAATAATCTTTAACTTAATAAGAAATACGAGTTTCTGCCAGAATGTATATTGCTTAAGGAATTTACTTCCAAGTAAAAATTGGCTAACTAGCAGGACGCTTAAATGCAATCCAATCATTAATAATTATTGGTTGAGGTAATGAGCCGCTCTTTAAGGAAGGAATCGGGGACCGCTGCAAAAATAATGATTTCCTACGGAAAAGTCTTAGTAATTCTTGTTGAAATAATTGTTGTGGCTTTCATAACGGTCCTCATAATTCTCTCAACCTATTACACGGCTAAAGACTTAATGGCTGCCTTCGAAGGAGAGTCATCCTCTAGCATTCCATTATTACTCAATGATATTTTCCTCTTAATAATTTACGCAGAATTAGTTAGGAGTATAGTGATCGGTTATAGAATGCCGGAAATGTATTTAGTCAGTATTGCGGAGGTCGGTTTCATAGTTATCGTTAGGGAAATAATTGCCTCAGTAATCTCGGCAAACGGAGTTAATACAGCGATCGTTTCCTCCGCTGCTCTAATGTTTGCAATAATTCTATGGATTTTCTACGGTAGAGTAATGCCCAGTAAAAGAAGGAACGTGCCTACTCAACAACAAGGAAGGTAAAATCCAGGATTAGGCTCCCCGATAATACCAGCAAATTCAAAGCTAAAGTTTTACACCATTCAGCCAACTAGTCCCTTACTTAAACGTGGAGTCTATAGTTCGTAAGCAAAGAAGTTACTTAACCCCTAAAACACTAGTTCTTAAGGGTTAAGAAATTAGACCTAATCAATGAGGTCCTGGCCTTTAGGCCTGATTCGATCAGGATATGGGAGTCAAGAATTATTAAGGAAAGACTTAGTTGGTACTATAAAGTCATGATGAATGAGCTTCCTGCTAAGTTCATACTCGCTAAGAAATTGGAAATTAATGATGATTTATCAAATCCTGAACTAACGTTTAATGATCTGTGGAGAATACATAGAAAAGCTAAGGGTGAATTCCTTAATTTGGTTAAGGAAGTTCAAGAATCGAGTAATCCTTGGAAGGAATTACCTAGAGGAAGTCCTAAATACAGTTTCCTAGATATTAAGGTATTGCTAGCTAGAAAATTAGCGAACCCCTGTTACTTGTGTGAAAGAAGGTGTGGTGTGGATAGAGAGGCTGAAGTAGGCGTTTGCCGTGTTAAGGGTTTAAAGCCTTGCGTTGATAGTTACTTCCTTCACTTAGGTGAGGAAGCCCCCTTAGTTCCTTCAGGAACAATATTTTATTATGGATGTAATTTTAGATGCGTGTATTGCCAGAACTGGAGCATTAGCCAGCCGATGAGAGTACCTGAAGCTTCATGCATCGCTCCAAAAGAGCTTGCTGGGATTCAGGAGGGATTAAGGAATAACGGTGCAAGAAACATTAACCACGTAGGGGGTGAACCCACACCTCACATTCCAGGAATAGTTGAGAGTTTAAGGTACGTTAGGACAAACGCCCCCCAACTTTGGAACAGCAATATGTACTTAAGTAAGGAAGCTATGAAAATTATTGAGGACTTAATAGATATTTGGCTTCCAGACGTTAAGTACGGAAATAACTTATGTGCTAAGAAGTTTTCTGCAGTTCCAAAATACGTTGAGGTCGTGTTCAGAAATGTTAAGAGGGCCTCCATAACTGGAGACATAATAGTCAGGCATTTAGTTCTACCAGGTCATATTGAATGCTGCACGAAGAGAGTCATAGAATTTCTTTCGAGGAAAGTCCCTAAAGCCTTACTAAACTTAATGGACCAATACTACCCTGATTTCCTAGTCGTCAAGTACCCTAAATGGTGGAGTGAAATAAGCAGAAGAATTCGTGATGATGAATTCGTGAGGGCTAAATCTATTGCTAAAGAAGCAGGTTACTCGGGACCTATAGAGGATCTATGGTTCATTCAGTCTTAATGATCCTGGTCCACTAAAAGATCTTTACTTCCTTAACATCAACCATTCCCTATAAGCTTCCCTAAATTCCTTCAGGTTTTTATTAACGAACTCCTTAAGAGCTAACCTGCTTAACCTATCTGCCTCCTCATTTTCTTCACGAGGTATCCACTCAGGCAATGCTTTAAGCTCATCAACCAATTCCTTAGCCCTAAGATATAAGGGTTTCAACTTTGGAGATCTGACCTTCCATTCCCTCCTCAGGTGTTTGATCACGAGCTTCGAGTCTCCCCTTAGAATAGGCTGAATAGCCTGTAGCTTCTTTAGCTCCTTCAAAGCCTCAATAGCACCCCAGTACTCTGCTACATTATTAGTTGCGTAATCCCCTCTATATCCTACAGCAGCCACCCCATACCCGTGGCTTACCTCAATTCTTGACTCAACATAAATAATAAACCCGTATGTAGCTACTCCTCCCGGATTCACTGGCTCACACAAACCATCAAAGTAAGCAATATACTGTTTGATTCCATACCACCGAACTATAATGCCCTAAGTAATTAATGTGGATTTCATAGGGTAGAAATATTAACTAGTTAAACGATAAAAACCCACCTTAACGATTAGATTTATTAACTTTCTGGTTAATTAATTAACGGTGTTAAACAATAATGAGCCAAGAAATGATTGGCTTCTTCATCAAAATGAAAAAGCTTGAGAAGGAATACGCACAAAAACTAAAGGATTCGGCTAAAGAAGTTAAGAACCCTGTGGTTAAGGCGGTTATGGAGGCAGTCTCTCAAGATTCATTCAAACATTCAATGCTATATGAAGTAATTGCTGAATTACTTAGTAAAGAACACCCCTTCATAAGCGAGGAGGTTTCTGAGCACATAAGAAAAGAAATAGATGAACACATAAGCACAGAATCAGAGATGATTAAGGTCGTAAGTGAAGCCCTTGAGAAGGGCGTGAGTAATAAGGCAGCTAAGTTCCTACTGGAAGCAATACTTAGGGATGAAGTATTCCACCATGCCTTACTAACCAAGGTTAATGAAATGATAATTAAGAGAGAAACCTTCAGTGAGTCGGATATGTGGGACCTTATCTGGAAGGAATCGGTATGGCATGGAACTCCGGGAGGCTGAACTAAATGAAGGGCTATAAGGTAACTATAGACAGAAATAAATGCTTAGGTTGCGGGGTTGCACCAACAATATGTCCATCAGTCTTTAAACTGGGTACTGATAATGGAAAGAATAGAGTGATTGAGAAATACTCCATAAGAACAGATGATAATATCTCGGTAGGTGAAGTACCGGAAGAGCTTGGCGACTGCATTAAGTCTGCTGCACAATCATGTCCTGTAGGTGCTATAATTATTGAGGAAATAGAGTAAGTAATTAAATTATTACCTAAAACCTCTTCTAAAAGAAAGTTCCTTAACCTAATGTTTAAAGTCGTTTATTTCATATCAGTTTCACAGGAAGATGAGCTAATGATAGGTAAATTACCCCCTGATTTACTGAGGAAGTTAGTCTTAGAGAACGCTTTCATAAATGATCCTTCAGTTTTATTAGGTCCTCAAATAGGGGAGGATGCTGCAGTAATTTATTTAGGTGGAGACACAGTGTTAGTTACTCATTCAGACACCATTTCAGCTGCTGAGGAACTTATTGGGTGGTTGAGTATTCATGTAGTAGCCAACGATATTGCAGTCACTGGAGCAAGACCTAACTGGTTTCTTCTTAATTTAATGGTTCCCCCAAGCACTGAACACTATAAAATCGGGTTCATAATGAAGGAAGTTAAGGAAGCAGTTAATGAGTTAGGAGCTTCAGTTGTTGGTGGACATACGGAATATACGGAAGCAGTTAATAAACCATTAACAGTTACTGCAGGAATGGGTTTAACATCAAGAAATAAGTTCGTCAGGACTGGGGGTGCTAAACCAGGAGACGCGGTACTGATGACTAAGTGTGCTGGCTTAGAAGGGACTGCTATATTGGCT
>JALWQN010000069.1:9969-19034 GCA_027083115.1 Desulfurococcales archaeon | reverse complement strand
CCCACCGAAGTCCTTAGTCTTCAATAAATTACTTAATTCTCCACCTAACTCCTTATCAAGAACCTCTAGCTCAGGAGGTACTTCCTCATCCTTAAAGAGGAGTACTCCTAAAGCATCCGTTTCAATTCTTGATAAATCCTTAAGGACTGAGTAACTTGTTATCAATTCAAACACCACTTAAGACATCATGGTTAGGGATTTATCCTTAACTGTTTCGCGTTCCGCAACAAGGACGAAACAGTTTTTAGGGCGATATATTACTTCCGTTCACACGGATTCTTAATTAAGAAAGGGTTCGAGGTTAGTTTGGTGATACATGAATGAAGGCATTTGGTGGTAAGGCCTTAATAAGTTCTGTAATTTTGGCTTTACTGACTCTCTCAATAGTGCCTCTGGCTACATTAGCTGGTAGTACAGGAACGACTACTACCGCAACCCAAACAACGACCTCAACTAGCCAAGAAGTTAACTTAACCGAAGTTGCTGAAGTAATGGTATCTAAAGTTAAGAGCTTGATTGGCTGGGTTAATAACACCATAGAAACCTACAACATATCATTGCCTACACCATTACATAAAGCACTAAATAAGTCAGTGTCGATATTAAGGAACGCTACGGCCCTAATCTCAAGCGATCCGAAAGCGGCAATACATGAATCCATGAAGGCAGCCCAGATACTGATGCCAGTAGTCAGGTATGTATCGACAGCTCTCCCAACCCAATATAGGGTAGTGCTTAAGGGTTGGGCTCTACAGAGGGCTCTCCAAGAGAAGGAGGAAGTTGTTGAGAGGATGGAGAAGGTGCTTAATTACTTAGGGAATAAGTCCATTAAGGTACCCTCAGAAATCTCTGAGGCTGTTGAGGAAGCTCAAACAAGCTTAGAAAAAGCTAGGCAGTACTTGCAGGAAGGAAACGTTTCGGAAGCAGCTAGAATGCTGGGTAATGCAAACAGAAACATCAGTAAGGCATTCGTGATCTTTAAGCATGGAGTAACTAGGGAATGGCATGCAGCAGTGATTGCTGAAGCAGCAATAAAGCACTTCGGCATTAACGTGGGTAAGTTAGCGTTCTTCACGAACAGAACCATAAACATGATTGAGGAAAACAGAACAGCTGATGCTGAGGAAGCATTAAGTCATTTAGCGAATGTGTCTGGAATGTTAGTGACTAGATTAGGAGAGCTGGAAAAGAAAGTTAATATTAATTCGGCAGGTTACAAGGTAATTAATGAGAGCGAAACGGTTGCTGAAATAATTAATAACGCCTCAGTGAAAGCTTTGAAAGCGCTTCAAGAAAATAACACTGAGTTAGCTATATTGATACTTCAGGATGCTTTAAACAAGATTAAACCAATAATCCATGAGTTAATAGTTCAGGCTAACTGGACGCATGGGAAACTTAAGTGGATTCAGGGATTTGTTGAGAGAATGAGGAGTAAAGCTGCTGAAGCCATGAAGCACAGGCTCGCTTGGATAGGTAAGCACCCAATGGTTGGTAAGGGATTGATGAACTTGAAGAACCTACTTACTTCACTAAACCACGCCTACAGAAGGGGCCTAATAACTTGCTCAACCTATAAGGAAGCATTAATTAACATTCAGTCAAGAATTAAGGACACTATGAGCAAAGGAAATATGCCACCGCAAGTGAAGATGCTCTTAAACAATATACTGAAGAATATTGGGAACGAACTTAACCAGATAACTTGCTCAAACCCGTAGACAATGCTTTTTTTGTTTAAACCCTTCTACTTAAAACCGAATTTGTTCTGAGGATGTTATTTCCGGATTTCTTAACTTAATTATATCTTACCTAATAATGAATTATTGAGGTATTTTAGGATAAGTAATGAGGGCGTGAGGTCTAACTCATGAATCCTAGAGGGCATGTAGGGTTAAACCTTATCATAACTTCATTGGTTGCTTATGCCTTAGGGATGAGGGGACTTTACGTGAACAGCATAATCATTCTCTCAACAGCCTTATCAACCCTTCCAGACATAGATATTAGGTTAAGAATTGCACACAGGAAGTACACACATAACTTGTTCCTTGCTGCAATAATTGCTTTCTTCATCGGATACTTAACCCACGTAATTGGCTTAGGTTTCAATCTTGGTTTCTGGTCTGTTTTTGCTGGAATGACTACGCACTTAATAGGTGACTTAATGACTTATAGGGGCTTTAATCCTTTAGCACCTATAGGGGAAAGAAATTATTCCCTGAAGCTCTTTAAGTCGTCAAATAAGGCAGTTAATGATACTTTCCTTGTTGCTGGCGCCGTAACCTATATGCTTTATTTAGCTTTACTCAATGCGCCAACCTGATTAATGGACTTAACATTATTTAGGTACTCATTAAGTAATTAACGGTCTTTAAGAAATGAATAAGGATTTAATGAATAAAGCGTTAAAGCATGCTTTGGGTCTTGGACCTCAGTACGTTGAGGTTAAGGCCCAAGAATATGTTTATGAGTTCGTTAGGGTGAATAATGGGGTTCTGAAGGAGTACTCAAAAAGTAATAGTGCAGGGATAGGGGTTAGGGTACTGTATGATGGAAGATTAGGTTTCTCGTCAACCAATATCCTGGAGGAGGAGGAAATACTGAGGAGTGTGGAGGAAGCTATTTCGGCCGCTAAGGCTTCTGAAGATAGGGTTGAAATGGTGGATAGGGAAGTTAGGAAAGACAGAAAATCGTCAGTTCTTAAGGAAGACCCTGAAGAAGTCCCTGAAGAAGAGAAAGTTAAGGTGGTTATGGAAGCAAATAATGCTGCTAGAGCAGATGAGGCGATAAAATCCTCAACAACCTACTTAGGGATGCTGAAGGATAAAAGATACTTGATAACCAGTGATGGTGTTGATCTCGAGTGGTCCGTCGTTATGACTGGCTTAGCTCAGGTTAGTGTGGCTGCGGAGGCGGGGAATATGGAGAGGGTTCATGACTCAAAATCGAGGGTTGCTGGCTGGGAATTTATTAGGGATTCGGACTGGAACTCATTCACTAAAGGCGTCAGCGACTTAGCTAAGGAGGCCTTAAGGGCTAAGCAACCTCCAGCAGGTAAGTTGAGGGTGATAGCTGATCCCGACCTAATAGGCTTAATTCTTCATGAAGCATTTGGTCACGCCTCCGAAGGAGACCTAGTGGGTACTGGGAACTCAGTCCTTCAGGGGAAAGTAGGTAATGAAATAGCTTCACCTCAAGTCAGCATAGTTGATGATGGCCTGGTTGAGGGCGGTTACTACATTCCCTACGATGATGAAGGGAGCCCTAAAGTAAGGACCGTAATAGTTGATGGTGGCGTCTTAAAGCACTTCCTTACGAGTAGGGTATGGGCAAACAGGTTAGGCATGTCAGTCACAGGTAATGGTAGGGCCCAGGACTTCAAGAACCCCCCGATAGTTAGGCAAACGAATCTCTACATGCTTGCAGGAGAGTGGAGTAAGGAAGAAATGATTAGGGAATTAAGGGAAGGCCTATACCTAACTGGTAGGGGAGCAGGGGGTGGTGAGGTAGACCCCAGTGCAGGAACATTCACGTTCTCGGTAGGTCCTTCCAGAATCGTGAGGAATGGGGAACTAGGTGAATTAGTTAAGGGCACTATAGTTTCAGGATATATACTTGAAACCCTTAAAGGGGTTGAGGCTGTAGGCAAGGACACAATAATTAAGACCTCAGTCTTTGGGGGATGTGGTAAGGACGGCCAGCTCGTCAGGGTCGGTTACGGAGGTCCTCACGTAATGATTAAGGCAATAACCGTTGGTGGGAGGTGATTGTGTTGGATATTGAGTCAGTCCTTAAGTTGGCCCTTAAGTATGGGGCTAGTGAAGCAGAAATATACTTGCTTACCTCGAGGGCCGTAAGCCTGAAAACATCAGACAAAATAATTAGTTCATCAACTTCTAAGGTCGCTTCCTTAGGTATTAGAGCCGCAGTAGGAAAGAAAGTTGCTGTAGTGGGCACTCAGGACATAAGTGATGAAGGAATTAAGAAAGCTGTTGAAGCAGCAGTACATATAGCTAGAGCCTCGCCAGAGGATCCTGACTGGAAAGGCTTCAACGAAAAGGTAGAATCGACATCCATTGAGGGCTTATGGGATAAGGAGACAGCTGAAGCTGGCCCCGAAGTTCTTAGAGAGGTTGTTGACTCAGCTCTTCAAGCAGTCTTCGAAGGCTCTAAGTACTCAAGGCCGGTGAGAGGCTCATTCACGACCTCATCATCAGTTATTGAAATAGTCAATTCGTATGGAGGTCCTGTGAGAGGTGAAGGGACTTCAGCAACCATGAGCATTAACGTTAAGGCAGTCGTTGATGGAAGGGAAGGAACATTCAATGATTTCGACGCATCCGTGAGCCTGAAGAAATTGAGGTTCATCCAAATAGCTAGTGAGGCCAGCAAGAAAGCACCTGAGTTCGCTAAAGCAACCAGAATAAGGACAAGTACTTATGATGTGATTCTGGACACATTAGTTGCTTCCTCCATTATTAACGTCATGTTATCGCCTGCGCTCTCAGCACTTAATATTCAGGAAAGAAGATCCCCACTTAAAGGTAAGTTAATGAGTGAGGTTCTATCCCCTGAGCTAATTATTGAGGACGTAGGAACCGATCCTGAGCTGGTATCCTCAAGGAACTTTGATGACGAAGGGTATCCCATAAACGATAAGATAGTTTTTGACAGTGGTGTGCTGAAGACTTACCTTTACGACACCTATACCGCTAAGAAAGAGGGCATTGAGTCAACAGGTAATGCTTGGAGGACTTACTCCTCAAACCCAGCACCATCACCAAACCACTTAGTTATTAAGCCAGGAGACTCAAGCCTTAATGAAATGATATCAGAGGTTAAGGAAGGAGTATATGTGTTAAGAACTATAGGTGAGTGGCTCTCAAACCCAGTGAGCGGCAACCTAAACGCTACAGTAACTCATGCCTACCTAATAAGGAATGGTGAAATCCAAGGGACCTGTAAGGGGTTCGTTATTTCAGGCAATTTCTACAGAGTCTTTAAAGACAGGGTCAGGCTATTAAGTAAGGAATTCAGGCACTCCATAAGGGTTTCATCCCCACATATGCTTCTAGAGAAAATTAAGTTAGCTGGGGAATAATTGAGGAAGGTACTGGAGGTACTTAAACCTTTTTTAGAATTGAACCCACATAAATTCTGGGCGCTGAATGTTTAGGAGAATAATCAGAAAACCTCTAGCAGCATTAGTTCTTGAGTTAATAATCAAGAAATTCTCAGGCTATACATCCATCGTGGGCGACACTAACTCAGGTTATGTGATGATAGATCTTGACTTCAGTAATGGGAAGGTAGTAAAGTGTAGGCTTAGGTTCGAGAACTCCGAAGGCAACTGCCCCAAACAAATAATTAACCTACAGTGTGAGGCATGCTTTGCGGAAATTGAGGAAGGAACCCCCAAACACATTATATCAGACGAAGTCATTGAGTTACCTCATGATCTAAGGCTTCACGAGTCTTTCGAGGACTTCAGCAAGTCTTTAAGCTCAAGTAACAACATACTGGAGATCAGGAAATCATCAAGAGCTATCTCCGTACTCACCCAACCTGCTGAAAACCTACTTAAGGGCCTTAACTTCATAGCAGGCCAGCAGCCAGTTATTCTTTCACTCCAGGGAGAAACCTACAAAGCAATAGCTTTATCTCTGGAGCACTCCCTGAAGGCCCTATGCATGTGGGAAGATAAAGAAACGAGATGCGGTATGGAGGCCTTGAAAGAAATTGTTAGCTTCGATGATGCTGTACCAGGAATATACTCAGTAATCAATGTTGATGCCTTACCCAAAGAAGTGAGGCTTGCTTTAGGCATTAATTGAATTCAGATGTTTTAATTCCTTAATCGAATTAATGATGTAGTGATGAGTCCGCCGTTAATGACTGTATAGGATGATTAAGGACTCGAGCACTGAAAACGTGAGTCTTTAGTCCTTGTTAAAAATTAATTCCTAATGACAAACGTCAATCAATAGACAAAAGCCAAGAATTTTCTTAACTTATTTGAGATTTACCAAAAATTAACTGGTTCTTCTTCTGTAAGCCAATATCAAAAGACCAATTATTATAGCTATCAATACTCCAACAGTCGCAGCAAAAGCTACTGAAGAGATCCCCCCAACTTTTTGTGCAGTGGTTGTTATTGTTTCCGTAGTTGTGCTTGGAATCGTTTGAGTAATTGTTGCTGTTGAAGTTTTAGTGGTAGTTAATGTTAAGGTGTGAGATATGGTTTGTGTTTCGGTTGTTGTTAACGTAGAGGTAACTGCAGCCGTAGTTGTTGATACTTCTTTGACGGTTTTCGTTAAGTTCTCTCCCGACCAATTAGCTATTAATTCAGTAACGTTCTTACCGGTCCAGAAATCCTGAATGAAGAACTTAGGCGGGCTAGGTAATGTTATTAGGGACTCATTAAAGGCTTCAAGGAAGTAGTCAGAGAGGAAGTCTCTCTGATTAATTGATGGCAGTCCAAAAACGGTCTCAACAAACTTGAGGATACCCGTGAATTCATGGAAGCGATGATCTATATAGCTCTTCTTCACGAAGGGCGAAACTATTATGCATGGAACACGACGCCATTTCTGGATTATGCCGTCATGGTATTCTGGGACATTAATGTTTAAGTGATCCTTAAACCCACCCCAATCATCCTCAACAATAAATATTACGGTCGTGTTCCAGAATGGTGAATTCATTATTGCCTGAACCTCCTCACCAGTTAATTCGTCAGCTTTAGTAATATTGTGTGGAGGATGATCTGTTATCTTGTCTGTATCCGTAACCCAAGTGAAGTTAGCGAGTATACCTTTCTTAACGTCACTAACGAATTGTGAGGCAGGAAACCAATGTCCCTCAACGATTTTCCTTGAGTGAGTGGCATATAGGGGGAAATAATACGAGTACTTACCCCATGAGTATGCTCTCCAACTTAAGCCCTTAGCGTTAAGGAGGTCAGCCAACGTCAATCTATTTGGCCAGTAACCGACATACTTCCAGTCACCCGAAGGGTCGTAATTGAGGGGAGTCCAGGCAGCCACTAAATAGAAGTGATTAGGGAAAGACATATCCGGATTTGAGGTATACATATGGTCACATAAAACATATTCTTCAGCAAGGTGCCATAAATTAGGAATCACTGACTCATTAACTTCCTGCCCACGGTATACTGCCAGAGAAGGATCTGCATCAGTGCCATGATCAAATCTGCCAAAATAGTTATCGAAGGTGTGATTTTCCTTAATTATTACAACGATATGCTCTATCTTGTTCTTATTCTGCTGGGCATTAACGTTTACAGCAACATTAAGAATAACAGCAGATAGAAATATTGCCAGAGACAATAAAGTTAATAAAACTTTTAACATTATTTACCACATTATAATCCCCCGCTTAAGGAATATTTAAATTATAGGTACTTATTTTACTACCTCCGTATAGAAAATAAAGTAAAAAGAAACTGCGATTTAATCTTAAAAGAGAAGTTGAAGTATCCGAGGCACCTGCTTTGAAGGTAATTGTTGTTGGTGCTGGTAAGGTCGGTAAGAAAGTTGCTGAAATGCTTTCAGCAAAGCATAATGTAACTGTTGTTGACAGAAATAGGAGGTTGATAAACACACTAAATGAGTCTCTTGATGTCTTAGGTATTGTTGGTGACGGTACATCTTATGAGGTCTTGAAGCAAGCTCGTGTTATGGACTCAGATGTTGTAGTTGCCTCAACAAACAATGACTTAACCAATATTGTAATTTCTTTGTTAGGTAAGACCTTAGGAAATCCATTCACCATAGCTAGGGTTAAAGACATCAATTTTCTCAATGCATGGAGTAAGGGAAGAAAGGCTTTCGGAGTTGACCTAATGGTATGCTCCAACCCCTTGATTGCTAGAAGCGTGACAAACACTATTGAGTACCCGGGCGTTCTTTTAATGCGTTCGATATCAGCTGATTACTTTATGTCAGAATCAATTGAGGAACCAAATAATGTTGAAGGGGTGTGGGCCCTTAAGTTAGGTAAATATTATTTAGCCTTGGTTCCTAAGAAGGAAATTAATAAAGTCTTTAAAAGAACCAAACCCAGAAACATAGTGCTTGCTGGGGCAAGCACATCAAACACGCTTATTGCGATGATGCTTGAGTCAAGAGGTTATAAGCCGGTACTTGCTGAAATAAACCGTAGGAGAGCTCTTAAGGCTGCTGAAACACTCCCTAACTCAATTATTGAGGAAGCAGATGTTTTAGAGAAGGATTTCTGGAGAGAAGCATCAACTGATTTAGCTATTGTTTCGTTAGATAAGGATGAGAAAACTCTATTGGCTTCACTTCTTGCGGCTGAAGCTGGTGTTGAAAGAATATATGCTATTATTCATAGGGAAGAGTACCTGGAGATATTCAAAAGAAATGGTTTGAGAGCCTTCAGTCCTGAGCAAGTTACTGCGGAAAGGATCGTGATGGCTGCTCAAAGAAAGAGCGTAAAAGAAATAATAACTACGGAATCAGGGTTCGAAGCTTTAGTGATTGAGGCGAAAGAGGGTAGGCTGGCTGGTAAAGACCTCACAACCTTAAAAGTTGATGAGGGTTACGTGGGGCCTGCCTTAAGTCACGGGCAATTAATTCCTCCTGATAGGAAATATTTAGTTAAGGAAGGGGATCTTCTGGTTTTCGTGGTTCCTAAGAACGCCGTGAGGAGGCTGAGTCTTGGCTTTTAAAGCAGCTTGTAGATTACTTGGTGATATCCTTATAATATTTAGCTTAGCTTACATCCCTCCATTAGCAGCGGCAATTTACTTCGGGGAGGAAGTAAACCCCTTCTTAATTCCTTTAGCTCTTACCTTTTCTTTAGGGTTGCTACTTAGAGCCTCATTTAGAGCCTCCGAACTCAGGACTAAAGATGCTTTCTTCCTCGTCTCTATAGCTTGGCTCGCAATAGCTCTTTTAGGTTCACTACCTTACGTGATCGAAGGGGTAGGGGAACTTTCAAATCCAGTGAATGCATTCTTTGAAAGCATGAGTGGCTTCACAACAACGGGGGCTTCGGTAATAATTCATTACGGGATT
>JALWQN010000069.1:0-9959 GCA_027083115.1 Desulfurococcales archaeon | reverse complement strand
GGATTTACCCTAAATCCATAATGTTTTGGAGGCAATTCACTCAATGGATTGGCGGTATGGGAATAGTTGTGTTAACATTAGCTATACTTCCCAGACTAAATGTTGGTGGGGCTAAGCTCTTTAAGCTGGAGGCTCCTGGCCCAGAGCTAGAGAAGCTTGACCCTCACATAAGGAAAAACGCAGAGATTTTTTGGTTGATTTACATAGGTCTTACCTGTATGGAGGCAGCGGCTTTAATTCTTTTACATTTTTCTGGCTTAGCACCATTAATGACGCCATATAATGCATTAATTCATTCATTCACTACTTTATCTACGGGAGGTTTCTCACCCTACCCCACATCGATCGGTGCTTTCTCTCCGGCTGTCCAGATAGTTGTGACGATATTCATGTTTTTAGCAGGCATAAATTTCGCGCTTTATTGGTACATCTTAAGAAGGGACTTCAGGATTTTAAGGAATGAAGAATTAAGAACCTATGCTTTAATTACTGTGATTTCAGCCTTAATCATTACTTACTCACTAATTAAGAGCGGATTATCTCCAGCAAATTCCTTAATTAATGCATTCTTTCACGCTACCTCCATACTGACAACGACAGGTTACGCTATTTCCGACTTTACTAAATGGCCTTTAGCAAGTAAGTACGTTCTTTTTGCCCTAATGTTTGTAGGTGGATGTAGCGGTAGCACAGCAGGAGGAATTAAGGTAGTTAGGTGGATCATGTCCTTGAAAGCATCCGCAAGAGAGATTTACTTATCACTAAATCCTAGAGCTTTAAGGCTTATTAGATTAGGTGATGAAATCGTTGATGAGAAGACTATAAGGGGCGCCTTAGCTTTCATAGTCACTTACTTCATCATATTCTTTGCTTCTGCTTTACTAATTAGCTATGAAGGAATTCCTCAAGGCTCAATTGACCTGATAACCTCCTTAAGTGCTGTTGCTGCAACGTTAGGTAATATAGGTCCGGGATTAGGGTTGGTAGGTCCTGCAGGAACTTATGCGGTATTCCCTGCAGTAAGTAAGTTAATGATGGCTATATTAATGTGGTTAGGAAGGCTAGAGATTTTTACTGTACTTATGCTTTTCATGCCGTATTACTGGAGGAAGTAGCATCCTTTCAACATAAGTGTTCTCATAATCTAAGCGTTACCTAAAATCTCTTAATGACCTACTTACAATTCATAAGTGATGAAGTAATGAAGGTGATGAGGCTTTCATGTTTCTTAGGCGTGATTGCTATTGCTTTAGGTTTATTGACTATTGGATTATCTATATTGGTTAATCCCTGGTTTAACATCATGGAGGGTGCGCTCAGTGATATGGGTAGGGTAGGTTTACCCACGTCATGGGTCTTTAATAGTGGATTGTTGTTGACTTCCTTGGTTGCCGCAGCATATGTTTATTGCCTAACTAAGTCCTTCAGGCATCCTGCAAGCCATGTTGCTGCAGGGATTTACTTGGTTTCAGTGACTCACTTAACTTTGATTTCTTTATTTCCTGAGGGAACTAAGCCCCATCTAATCCTCTCTTTTGAGTTCTTCCTAATGATGATGTTTACTTACTTAACCTACTCTATCACTTTATGGGTTGAGGGCTTCAGGACCCACTCACTACTTAGTTTTCTGGCTTTCATTACGGCATTGGGTGGGTCAGCCAGCATTAAGTGGCCCTCAACAGCGCTCCTAGAGTTATTTAATGTGGGAGTAATGGCTTACTGGTACTTACTGATGCTTCAGTTAACGAATAAGCTAATGAAGAAAAACAACTTAACCCTAATCAATTAGGGGCTAAATATTTGTTGGGTACTTCCTGCTTAGGAGCTTACTTAATTCCTTCTCAAGCTTTCTCTCCAGCCTCACTTGGTTCTCGGAAAGGAACTTTAATCCTATTTTGTAGTAAGGGCCTAATAGATAGTTACCTTCATTAACACTACCTACTGGATCCTGCTTCAGTATCCGCTTAATAATTCCTTCATTAAATCCGTTGGTTGCTAACTTACTGACTAGCTCCTTACTGATTGGCCTTAGGCCAAAGTCATACTTACCTGAATCGTTCCTTAATGGCTCACCTAACTCAATACCTAAGCCTGGGGGATTAACCCTATAGAGGCTCTCGAACTTAATGAGCCAAGAGTTCTCTGAATTCCCTACCAAGAGTGTGGGGTAGGAACGACTCACTGAGAAGTAAACCCTCCAATTCCTCGGTGAATTCACGTATTTCTGGCCTAACTCCTTAAGTAACTCGTTAGCGTCCCTCAACCTCCTAAACCGTGATTTTAGGGTATAGAGCCAATTAAGCATTATTCCGAATTAAGCTATTATTTCTCGAGCATTCCCCGAATGATCTTATGGTAAACCCCTACAGCAATAAGGAAGACAATTAGGGTTGTGACCCCAACATATAGTGTTCCGGGAAGGATGTCCCCTATCCCTTTGCCCCACACCATCACGTCCCTAACCATATCTACAGCGACTGTGAGTGGGGAGTAGCTTGCTATAAACCTCATCGATTGAGGCATCCATTCCTTAGGAAACCAGACTCCAGTAGTGAAAGCAAGAATCAAACCCAAAGAGGTCGCAAATCCGGTAGCTCCCTTCATGGTTTTAGCAGGAAGGGCCAGCAAAATACCTAAACCTATTGTTAGGAGAGCCAGCAAAACCAAGTCAATAATGGACACCCAATATGCTGGGTCATATAGGTTGAAGGAAATGCTTGCCCTAACTCCCAGGCCTGTGAGTATGACGAAAGCAGCCGAAATAATTAACTCAAGGATTCCCGCGATAGTCTTGCCGGCAAACATTTCTCCTATAGTGGCTGGAGTAGACAGTATCCTCCTTAAAGTCTTCCTAGCTTTCTCCTCATGAACCATTAGGGCCCCTATATAGAAACCCCCATAAAGGAACACCATTCCTACATCACCAATTATGTACCAGCCCAAAACATAGGGTCTTTTCTGAATCGATTCTGGAGCAACGTCCTTGAAGGAAGCATTTATCGGTGATATTAGGCCTGCATACCATATCCTGAAGAAGGAAGTTAGGTTGTATTCATGACCACCTATCCTGAAGGTAAGGTTCTTGAACATACTTGTGTAGTTGCTTCCAGTAATGAATTTCAAACTATAGTTGACTTTCCTCCACGCTATCTCCCTATTCAATCTTTCAATAAATGAATTCATAATGCCTTCATCAACTTGGATTGAGTAAGGGCTCCTACCGCTAATGTAGACCTCAAGCACCGCCTGGTAGAAAGTTAAGTTCCTCCCGAAACCATCAGGGATAACTAAGCCAGCATCTAGCCCTCCTCTCCTCAGCTTACTTAGTAAAACGCTTTCATTGGGCTCAACCTCAACCTTAAATAACGACATGTTCCTGAACGTCACGTTCCTTAGAATACTTACTAAAACCGAACCGTTAAAGGGAGTATTCGAGGTATCATGATTAACGACACCTAGGTGAAGGGTTACTGGCTGATCTAATGAAGGGGGAATGAAGACATAAGCGCTCATTAAAGCTAGGAATATTGGCCAGGCAATCATCCAGAAAATAAAGCCTTTATCCCTGAAGGCTAGCTTTAGGGATGAAGTTATGAAGGCCCTCACGCTACTGGCCTTCATCACCTAACCCCCTCCCAGTAAGCTTAATGAAGACTTCCTCTAACGAAGGCTTAGATATGATTATGGCCTTCACCTTCAGCCCTGCATCATGTAGGGCCTTAATCACTAAAGGTAGATCCTTATCTGGGTCTTTACTAAGCACCTTAATAATGCTCTTACTATCTTGCCTTACTTCATATGCCTTAAGACCTAGTCCCCCTATAGCTTCAACACCAGCTTTTCCTTCATCACCTGCAAGCTCCACATTAATAACTGATTCAGAAGCATACTGAACTATCAGGTCTTTAGGACTTCCTTCAACTAAGACCTTACCCCTAAACATTATTAGTACCCTATCAGACAGTTGCTCGGCCTCCTCCATATAGTGAGTAGCCAGGAGGACAGCTTTCCTCCTCCTTCTCGCCTCCCTAACAACGTCCAAAACATGTCTTCTCCCTACGGGATCTAACCCTGTAGTGGGTTCATCAAGAACAAGTATTTGGGGGTCGTTGATTAAAGCAATCGCTAGGCTTAACCTCTTTCTCATCCCGCCCGAATACGTCTTTACTTTCTTTTTCCCCCACTCCTTCAGCCCAACATCAGCTAAGAGCCTCCTAGCCCTCTCAGTAAGCAATTTCCTAGGTAATCCATAGAGACCACCATAAAACTCTAGGTTCTCTATGCCACTTAACTCATCATAGAGGGAGTCCTCCTGAGGCATGAACCCCACTAAGGACTTAACTCTTTGATCCCTTGGATCTCCACCTAAAACACTGATGGTGCCTGAAGTTGCCTCAGAAACCCCCACAACAATATTAAGGAGCGTTGTCTTTCCTGACCCATTAGGGCCTAAGACGGACAGCACTTCTCCATTACTTAAAGCAAACGATACCTTATCTAAGGCCCTAACACGGCCGTAATTCTTAACTAACTCATTAGCTTTAATAACCTCCATACTTCACCTTAGGTTATTACTAGGTTATATTTATTAAAGTTACTTTAAATTGTTTTAACATGACTTAGGTAACTATATATCGGTAATTATTTAATCCTATACCCAATCACTTAATGGTGCTATAGTTAATGAGTAAGGAAGCCAGCTACGGAAGATTCTTTTCTTCTAAGGCAGTAGGTGCCAAAGCATCGATGATTAGGGAGTTGTTTAAGGCCTTGGGTAAGGAAGACATAGTGTTTTTTGCTGGTGGTGCTCCAGCCCCTGAATCCTTCCCTACCGCATTAGTTGGTGAGTTAGCTGAAGAAGTTATTAGGGATAAAGGAAATGAGGCGCTCCAGTACGGTATGACTTTAGGTCAGCCTGAATTAAGGGAAGCTTTACTCGAATGGTTAATAAGGAAGTACGGCTTTAAAGGCGATGACCTAGACATAATTATTACGGCGAGCTCACAGCAAGCCCTAGACCTTGCTGGTAGGGTCTTCATTAATCCCGGGGACTACATAGCTGTTGAGTCCCCAACCTACTTAGCTGCTCTTCAAGCCTTCAGATACTACGAACCTAAGTACGTCATGGTTAAGATGGATGATGAGGGACTAATGCCTGAGGATCTTGAACTAAAGTTAAGGAAGCTGAGGGAAAAGGGACGAAGCATTAAGTTCCTCTATACTGTGCCGACTTACCAGAACCCCTCCGGAGTCACCATGAGTGAGTCAAGAAGGAAGGAACTCCTTAATTTGGCTAGCCAGTATGATTTCCTAATTATTGAGGATAACCCCTACAGCGAACTCAGATATTATGGTGCGCCAGTAAAGACAGTTAAATCGTTTGATGATGAAGGAAGGGTAATTTATTTCGGCACTCTCTCAAAGATCTTAGCTCCTGGATTAAGGATTGGTTGGGCAGTCGGGCCTAAGGAAATAATAAGGAAGTTTGAGGTGATGAAGCAATCCCTTGACTTATGCACTAGCCCACTAAACCAATTGATAGCGTGGAAATATATAAGTGAGGGCTACTTGGAGAAACACATCCCAGAAATAATCCAGCTCTACAGACCTAGGAGGAATGCAATGATTAAAGCACTTCAGGACTTCATGCCTGAGGGAGTTAAGTGGACCGAGCCTAAAGGAGGGATGTTCGCATGGGTCAAACTACCTGAAGAAATTAACACGACCGAACTACTGAATAACGCATTAAGTAAGGGAGTGGCTTACGTGCCTGGCGAGTCCTTCTACCCTAACAGGGATATTACGAACTGCTTAAGGCTTAACTTCACTTATGAGAAGGAGGAAAGGATTAGGTTAGGCATACAGAGATTGTCACAAGTTATTGAAGAGGCCCTGCGCTCATGAAGTCTTCTGGCTTTCTGAACTAATTAATTTGGCATCATCTCTTCAAGCACTCTAAATACCTCAAGCAATTCTGGTGCCCACCTAAGCCTTCTGATATCCATAAGCAGAGTTCTTGAGGCGTTAGTGGGGTCCGTGACGTGGGCCCCTCCCTTCTCTCGCGTTACGCTATCAGAACCTCTAGTCATGTTCCAAATAAGCCAAGTATCTATAGTGCCGAAAAGAAGCTCTCCTTTCTCAGCCCTTTCAGCACCTTCCCTAACGTGGTTAAGCAGCCACTCTAACTTAGTTGCGGAAAAGTATGTGTGGGCGTAAAGGCCGGTTAGAGGCCTTAATAATTCATCCTCTATCCCTTCATCCCTTAATTCATCACACCTGCTTAAAGTTCTTGGGTCCTGCCAAACTATCGCATTATATATGGGCCTCCCTGAGCTCTTCTCCCAAACGACTGTGGTCTCCCTCTGATTAGTTACTCCCACACCCACGATCTCCTTAGGATTAATTCCTGCTTTCTTAACGGTCTCCCTCATAACCTCAATAGTGTTTTCCCAGATCTCTAGGGGGTCGTGCTCAACCCAACCAGGCTTAGGAAGTATTTGCTTATGCCTCCTATATGAACTTGAGACAGCACGCCCGAAACCATCATAAATGATTGCTTTAGTGCCTGTCGTCCCTTGATCCACGGATAAAACATACACCTAAAGCACCGTGAAGAAATCCTGCCTACTGGAATTAAAAGCAATTACTTTAGAGATCAGCAAGTCAAGTGAATCAGGAGCATAACCTTCTTCCCTGACTTAACTAACTCATTATACTTCCTCACAGCTTCCCTAGACCTCAACACATAGACTTCCTTTCCTCCCTTCCTGAAGGCATTAATGACTTCATCATCAATCCTCATCATCCCATCATAACCGGTGCCTACCACCACGGCATCAACATCCTCAAGCAAATAATCCCTCACATCAGGAATCTGTAACCTATGTCCCTCCAGCCTCCACCAATCATCAATAACTCTATTCGGCAACATAATAACGTCCGAAGAATATGTTTTGCCGTCAATAACGATCAAACCAAAATCGTATTTCTCTATTAGGGCCTGCATAAGTCCACCAATAATCAATGTGTTTGGAGGTATGTTAAACTTGATGTGAGCACATCAAACAGTAAGAAACCATCATAGTTATTCAAAAGCTTATTACCGTTTAAACGTAAACTATACATAATTTTTATTTCATTTTATGAATACTTTACTAATTTTATTTTGCTTCATCCAAATCAATCATTACTTATTTAAGACAATCAAAAACTATTTATTTGGGTGAATAATTGCCTTTATCTACTGCATGGAAAATAACTATTTCTGTAATTATTATTGCTGTGGTAATAGCTGGTGTTGCTGTGTATTACTATCATCCGGTAGGGGTCAGTAAACCTAAAACTGTGAAGATGGCTTTCATATTTCCAGGTAGTGTAACAGATACTGCCTGGAATGAGGCCGGATATAAAGGGATGCTGGCTTTTGAGAAAGCTCACCCTAATGTCAAGGTAGCTTGGGTTCAGGGCGTATACGACCCTGCACAGATCGAGTCCCAAATCCGTTCATACATACAGCAAGGATATAACCTAATTGTTGGTTTAGGCTTCCAGTTCGGCGAACCCATGGCTAAACTAGCTAAGCAATACAAGAATGTATACTTCTTGGCTGTTGCTGGCTCCCCTAACTACATTGGCCCGCAAGTTTCTGTGGCTGATGTGAGGACTGACCAAAGCTGTTTCGTGGCTGGTTATCTAGCTACTCAGGTCTCGAAGACTAAGAGCATAGCTTTTGTGGCTGGAATGGCTGTCGCTGAGCTAACTAGGTGTGAGGTTGGTTTAAGGCATGGGATAGCCTACTCAGGACTGAATCCGAATCAAACCCTACATGTACTTTATGTCGGTGACTTTCATGACGTAAAGAAATCTAAGCTTGGCACAACAGCATTAATTGAGCAATATAACGTAGATGTAGTTAAGGCTATGGGTGATGGCTGTCAGTTGGGTGCTGTATCTGCCGCCAAAGAGAAACACGTTTACGCTATGATGAGCGGAACCTACCATCCTGAAGTCTACCCTAATGGGACGCTACTTTATGAGGTATGGCACTGGGAGGCGGTATATAACGAGTTCTACAATGATTACGTTAATGGATATCTACAATCTCATGGGGGAAGGGAATACTGGCTTTCTATGAACAATGGCGGGCTTAAACTCGTCTATAACGATAAAATAATTCCCTCCAATATGCTTCAAGCCACTAAACAGGTGGAGCAGAAGGTCCTCAATGGAGAGGTTAATACGGGCTTCACGCCCAAAACATAATTATTTTTTACTTATATGGGGTTCTTACCGCTTTATTTTCGAGAAAGCACTACAGTAGAGTGAGGGATAGGTGTGCCTTCAGAAGGGAGGGAAGGCGAGGGAAAACCAGTAGTATCGATGCGTGGCATAGTGAAGGTGTTTCCTGGAGTAATAGCTAACGACCATATTGACCTCGATATTTATCCTCAGGAGGTCGTGGCTCTATTAGGGGAGAATGGAGCTGGGAAAACCACCTTAATGAACATTCTTTACGGGCTTTATCAACCTGATGAAGGAGTTATTGAGGTTAATGGTCGGCCTGTGAGGTTTAGATCCCCCAGGGATGCAATAGAGCACGGAATAGGGATGGTTCACCAGCATTTCACATTAGTAGACGACATGACAGTAACGGAGAATGTTATTTTAGGCCTTAAGAAGTATGGGCTCATTCCCAATATGAGGAAAGCTGCTGAAGACATAAATAAGTTAGCTAACGACGTAGGTTTTAAGATACCTACTAACGCGTACATATGGCAGCTCTCAGCTGGGGAAAAACAGAAGGTTGAGATCTTGAAGGCCTTATTCAGGAACATAAGTGTTTTGATTCTTGATGAACCAACGTCTGTCCTCATACCTCAAGAGGTTGAGGAGCTCTTCAATACTATAAGGAAGCTGAAGAAAAAGGGTTTAGGTGTAGTTTTTATTTCGCACAAGCTCCAGGAGGTCATAGAGATAGCTGACAGGATAGTTGTTTTAAGGAAGGGCAAGGTTGTTGGAAGACTTAAAGTTACTGAAGCCAATCCGAGGTTTCTAGCTAAACTAATGGTTGGTAGGGAAGTCTTTCTTCAGATAAAGAAACCCCCAACCAGAACAGGACCCCCTTACTTAGAGGTTAAGGGATTAAGTGTGATGGGGGACAAGGGACTTCTGGCAGTGAAGAACGTTTCCTTCAACATAAGGTCTGGAGAGATACTTGGGGTTGCTGCCGTAGCTGGTAATGGGCAGAAAGAACTTGCCGAAACCATATACGGCCTAAGGAAACCTCTGAAAGGGAGAATCGTAATTAAGGGGAAAGACCTCACTAAGTCAAGCATTGCTGAAAGGATCGGGAGGGGGGTTGCCTTAATTCCTGAAGAGAGACTGAGGTATGGATGCCTACCTAGATTCTCAATAGCTGAGAACCTAGTTATTGAGAAAGTGGATGAGGAGCCCTTCTCTCACATCATTCCTGGAGTAACGGACTTCCTGAGGTTAAGGGAGCTAAATAGTACGGCAATGATTGAGTACGCCAATAAAGTAATAACTAAGTACAACGTCTATCCGCCTAACCCAATATTACCTGCTGGGAAGCTATCCGGAGGTAACCTACAGAAGGTCATGGTAGCCAGAGAATTGGAGAGAGGCTCAGACATCATTCTGGCTGTGGAGCCCACCGCAGGCCTTGACGTCGCAGCAACAGAGCACGTAAGGAAATTACTTATTAATGCAAGGACTGAAGGTAAGGCAGTGCTTTTAGTATCTAGCGACCTCTCTGAGGTCCTATCGATTAGCGATAAAGTAATGGTTATGTATGAGGGCGAAATAACTGGGGTATTCAGGCCTGGAGAAATTGATATAGAGGAAATAGGCTTGATGATGGCTGGAGCTAAAAGAATGCCTCCAGAGGTGATTTCTAGGGCATGGGTTACATACTGAAGTTTGAGGAGAGGGAGTTAAAG
>JALWQN010000068.1:3757-5226 GCA_027083115.1 Desulfurococcales archaeon | reverse complement strand
CACCTATAGAATCCATCACTTAATTAAGTTATGGAATAGTTTAATTTTCTGCTTTTAATTGATTCATTAAGTGAGCGTATTGTGGATTAAGGACGGAGAGTGGATCGTTGAACTATCGAGGGATACGCATCCACGTGAAGTAATGGTTGAGTTAACAACTGCCTGTAACTATAACTGCATTTTCTGCTTCAGGAGGGTTACTGATGAGCCATTAAATGCGTTCATGAGTAAGGAAGTCTTCAGCAAGTTAATTAAGGACTCTATAGAAGCTCACGTAACTAAGCTATCCTTTACAGGTTGGGGAGAGGTCTTCGTACATCCTAATGCTCTTGAATTCATTAAGAAATCTAAGGAGGAAGGGTTTAGGGTTCTGGTATCTACAAATGGTTCCTTACTTCCCGAGACAGCTGAAAACCTGGTCAAGTTAGGAGTGGACGAACTGCACGTAAGTGTTGATTCTCTTAGATCAGAACTCTACAGCATGCTCAGGGTTGGAGGTAAGCTCTCTAATGTAACTAAAGGTTTGTTGGAGGTTTATAGGCTTAAGAGAGAGTTGGGTGTCAGGAAGCCTGACGTTACTCTTCAAATGACCTTAAACAGGGTTAACGCTTCCGACCTACCTAAATTGCCTGAATATGCATTAAGAGTGGGTGCCTCAAGAGCAGTTGTTTCGTTAATGATTCCCTTAACTCCGGGAATGGAGAAAAGTCTCTCTTGTTTAGCTAGTAAAGAATGCCTCCAAGAGATTAAGGTAATGAGGGATGAGGTAGAGAAGCTGGCTCCATACATAACCGTTGTTATGCCTAATACGTTTGCAGCGGCTGAACGAAGATGCCCATTCATTTCTAGAGGAGCTACTTACGTTAGGTGGGATGGCTCAGTAGCCCCCTGCATTTATTATGCTCATTCTTGGAGGCATTCTTTCGAGGGCATAATGAGGGAGATTAAAGCAATTACTTTCGGGAACATTCATGATAAGTCACTTCTAGATATATGGAGGGATGATGATTATGTAGCATTCAGGTTCAGAACGTATTTCTTTAGGATGCCTTCCTGCTTAGATTGTCCAGTAAGGAACTACTGCAGCCTAACACTAAGTAATGAGATGGATTGTTGGGGTAATTCACCCACGTGTTCTTTCTGCCCATTCAGCCACGACATAGTTAGGTGCCCCTTATAAAGGTAGAAACCCTAATAAGGGAGTTTAAAAACCTTCTTCAATAGGTGTTTTAGATTGTTTGAGGAAGCAAACCCTATCGAGGATGTCTTCAAGATTAAGGAAGGCGAAAAAATTAGGGTTAGGGGATGGGTTCATAGGGTCTTCAAGGTGGGTGGTAAGGTCTTTGTTTGGGTGAGAGATCCTACAGGAATCATTCAGTCAGTTTTCGAGAAGGAGGCCATAATCGATAATTCATGGTCTACTATCAAGAAATTCACTCGGGAAAGCAGTATTGAGGTAGAAGGAAGCA
>JALWQN010000068.1:0-3747 GCA_027083115.1 Desulfurococcales archaeon | reverse complement strand
AAGGAAGAATTAGACTAGATAAGAGAGCTCCAGGCGGTAGAGAGATAGTTGCTGAGAAGCTAAAGGTTTATGGTTTGTCACCACCCTTCCCTATTAGGGGTAAGGAGGATATTGAGTTCCTCCTTGATCATAGACACCTATGGCTTAGATCAAGAACTATGACAGCTATCCTTAAGATTAAGCACACAGTTCTTGAGGCCCTTAGGGAATGGCTCCTAAGTAATGGTTGGTGGGAAGTAACTCCCCCGATACTTACAGGCTCAGCTGTTGAGGGAGGAGCCACTCTCTTCGAGGTCAAATACTTTGATAAGAAAGCCTATTTAAGTCAATCAGCGCAGCTATACCTTGAGGTACTTATTTACTCGTTGGGAAAAGTATGGTCCTTAACACCCTCATTCAGGGCAGAGAAATCCAGGACCAGAAGACACTTGAGTGAGTACTGGCACCTGGAAATTGAGGGAGCCTGGCACGATATGGAAGACACAATGAAAGTGGCTGAAGAACTGATTTCCTACTCGGTTAAGAAGGTTATTGAGGAAAGGAGCGATGAGCTTGCTTTCTTAGGTCGTGATATTGATAAAATTAAGCCATCGCTCCGCACACCCTACCCAAGAATAACGTATGATGAGGCTATAGAAAGGCTAAAGAATAAGGGATTCCATATTGAGTGGGGTGAGGATCTAGGAGCTGATGAGGAAAGGGTGCTCACACAGGAATTTGATAAGCCGTTCTTCGTAACTCACTTTCCCAAGAAAATTAAGGCCTTCTACATGAAGACCGATCCAGAAAGAGAAGACGTTGTATTGGGTTATGACTTACTTGCCCCCGAAGGCTACGGAGAAATCATTGGGGGCTCTGTAAGGGAAAACAATTACGAGAAGCTCCTGGAAAGAATTGAGGAGGAAGGCTTAAGGCCTGAGGACTACAGCTGGTACCTTGACTTAAGGAAGTACGGGACAGTCCCTCACTCAGGTTTCGGTTTAGGGGTTGAGAGGCTGGTGATGTGGATTGCTGGGCTTGACCATATTAGAGACGCCATACCTTTCCCAAGATGGAGAGGAAGAATATACCCGTAAGACTAGCGCTTACTTAAGTACCTGATCAATTTCCTTGTTCTTAGACCTTCATAAATTGCGTAAGAAGCGAAAACTATTGAAGACCCTATGAGAACTAAATCAGGAAATCCTATAAGGATAGAATAAGTAACGACAAATACCGCATACCCAACTGCAGCGGGTATTAAGTAAGGAATAGGTGTGTTCATGATTATAAAGTAACCAGTTAATGCGGGGTTATCGGATTTCATTGCAATGTATTTACCGTCTGGCAATTGCTTAACTAAACCATCCTTCATCAACCTGTCCAGATGGTACTTGACTGTTGATGCGGACTTCAAACCCACTAACCGCTGAATTTCCCTAACACCCATAGGCCTCCTAGAATTAATTAACAGGAAATAGATCCTGAAGGCCGTTCCAGTTAGTGGTCTACTTAAGTGGTTGCTCGTGCCCAACCTAAACCCTCCGAACCTAAACGACTTAAATTACTTCCTAATAATTAGTTCATAAGTAATTAAAACAGCTAGTGACGCTATTGCGACACCTACTAAGGTTGCTATTGTCCTATTTATTAAAGTGCTCGCAGGTCTCGCACTAGAGTATCCCTCTGACTTCTCCAAGCCCGAATAAGTAGTTGAGGTGGGGAGTGATTGTGTAGGGGATGATACTATTGCAGACTTAGTTACTGTTGGCGTAAACACGGTAGTTGTTGAGGCAGTGATTGTGGTGTGAACAGTTACTGTCGTTGCTGGAACTACGGATAAGTTTCCGCCTTTTTCCCTAGCTTCGATAGCGTACTGTCTCCCATAAGCTAATTTAATATTGGTGACTTGCTGCAAACCATTAACTATCCACACGCCAGCAATCGCTTCAGTCTTACTGAGGCACTCAGGTATTGAGGCTTTCAGAATTTCTGAAACAGTAGGTGAGGTCGCTGGACCCAAATAAGTGATATTCTTTCCGCTTTCCACAGCTTTATGAATAAAGTTCGCTAAGGTATTGTTAGGACCAAATGATTCCATAACTGTGTCTAAAGGAATAATATAGTAACTGACTACGGACATATTATTGATTCTGTAAGTTGTAACACATACTAAATAATAGCTGGCTTCCTGAGAACTTGCTTGAAAGGACGGTAATGCGCTTAGAGCAAGTAAGGCTAGAACGACTCCAAGAAAAATGGGGCCCCCACTAAATGTTTTTAATCCTTTCATACTTATCACCTCATTCAATAACCTGATCAATTAAGGGGTTCCGTGCTTTAACTACCTAAGTTATGGAATTAAGTGTTTCACTACATCGAACGCTTTAGGCTACGAAATACTCATAAACCCCTTCCCTTAACCTCCCAAGGAGATGTGTTGAATGCCTAAACTAAGCAGCAACTCAGAGACCATAGCTAAGGAGGTCGGAAATAAGTTTGGTACTCCTTCCTTAGTTTATAGGGGCTCAGTGATGAGTGTGGATGAGGAAGGCAATGACCTAAGACCTAGTAAGTTTTTAGGTTTTGAGGGAACAAGCTCGACTTTTTTGGTGAGGGACGGAGAAGGTGGGAAATATGAAGTATGCAGTGTTGAGACTCTAGAGAAGCCTGAAGTAAGCAGGAATAAGCTTAAGAATAAAGGTCATTTTAAGCTAGTCGAGTGTAGTCCATGCATAGGAGGTTCAATTAATGAAGGAGAAAAAGATTTGTTCTAAGGGGGTAAACGATAATAGAGCTCATTAATTAATTCCTTAAGCAATTCAGTACTAATTTCATCATTAATGAATGAAAGTGACTTAACTACTGTATCCAATATTTTCTTTTTCCTTCCTAGGTAAGAGTACCTCCCGATAACCCAAAGTGGAGCATCTAAATGAAGTGAAGGTACTTTAGATATTTGCGCGATATCCCCCCAAACCTTTCTAACTAAGTTTGGTTTTTTCATTAATGCTTTACTAGCTTTCCTTAATTGATGAATAGATTGTGTAACTAGAGAACCGCAATTACTTGGCGAGATCATGCCTGAAGAAACAGTAAGTAAAGAAATTCTCCTATCAACTGGAATCGGGGCTTCACCAGGTAACTCCATATCAGCACCAATAGCCCTTAACCCATAATAGACCATCTTAACAGAAAAAACAATCGTCTTTGATTCCTTGCTTACTCCCAGACATTGAGCTAATGTCTCCCAGTATTTAATTAGGTTATGTCTCTCTATAGATTCCATCAATTCAGGGCAATTCTTTAATTTGCTTAGTCTCCTTAGCTTATTTCTAACATTAAATAAGTTATTACGTCTTGTGAACTCTATCACTAAATCTACGATATCTTTTTCTCTGCATCTCCTTATACTAAACCCACTGAAGGAATGCCAGAATTCTTCTCCTTTATTAGTGATCATATAGGCTACCACAGCATTAATGCCCAATAATGCTGGAGTTAGTTTGCTGCAAACCTCAGAAATTCTTAAGGCCTCATTAAATTGAGGATCGATTAACTCAAACTTCTTAACTCCATAAATGCCGAGTCCTTTGAAAACTTCGCCAACAGACCTCAACCGATTAAAGCACAACTCCATGCTACTTCAGTCTCCAATAATTTTAGATAGCCTTAAGTATTTGGCATTATACTTAACCAAACTAACAATTAGTTAATCATGGTGGAAGAAAATTGTTTTAATTTAAAAATAGGTGACGAAGGGTTATA
>JALWQN010000067.1 GCA_027083115.1 Desulfurococcales archaeon | reverse complement strand
TTATTATGAAGGAAGGAGTGCCTCCGCAGAGCTCAGGGTGACTTCAAGGAGCTTCGCACTCTTCCTTGAAAGGCTAGGCCTGCCAAGGGGAAAGAAGACCAATAAGGCCTACCGCGTTCCGAAGTGGATAATGAAAGCTCCCCTCTGGGTCAAGAGGAACTTTTTGGCTGGACTCTTTGCCGCTGAGGGGAGTGCAGTCGAGTTTAAGGGCACTACACCACTTCCGATAAATATCATCCAGTCAAAGGACGAAGGACTTTCTGAGAGCCTCTTTCAATTCCTTGGAGATATAGCAAAGCTTTTAGCGGAGTTTGGAATAAAGACGACAATTTACAAAGTCAAGTCAAAGAAGAATGTAACCTACAGTCTATCAATAGTTGAAGAGGAGAGTATTAGAGCCTTTGTTGAGAGGATAAACTACGAGTATGACCTCAAAAAGAAAGCCAAAGGTTTAATCGCTGCTGCCTACCTGAAGCTCAAAGAGATCGTTAGGGAAGAGCGCAGGATGGCGATTAAAAAAGCAAGGGAAATCTATGATAGGACTGAAAGTGCAAAGAAAGCCTATGAGGCTGTTAAGGACATTGTTAACAGACGCTTCGTAGAGAGGAGCATCTACGAGGGTTATAGAGAACCGAGGGTTCCAGAGGGCTTCCCAACCTTCGAGGAGTTCATAAAGGAGAGGAGCTATGAAGGTGGCTTTGTCGTCGAGAGAATCATAAAGGTCGAGAGGATTAGGCCATCCTACAACAGGTTCTACGACATCGGTGTTTACCATAGGGCCCACAACTTCATAGCAGATGGGATTGTTGTCCATAACTGTGGAGTGAGGTTGATGAGTACTAATTTAGAGGAAAAGGACGTGAGGAGCAAGCTTAAGGAGCTTGTAGATAACCTGTTTATTAATGTCCCTTCCGGTGTTGGTAGCAGAGGAAAGTTAAGGTTAAGCTTCTCTGAGCTAGATGAGGTCCTAAGTTATGGAGCTCAGTGGGCTGTGGAGAAGGGCTTTGGTTGGGACTCCGATGTAGAACATATTGAGTCTAAAGGGAGGATCCCTTGGGCAGATCCGTCAAAAGTCAGTAATAGGGCTAAATCTCGTGGAGCACCTCAGCTTGGTACTTTAGGAGCAGGAAACCATTTCTTGGAAGTTCAGGTGGTGGATAAAATCTACAATCCAGAAATAGCTAAGGTTTTTGGTTTAGACCATGAAGGCCAAGTAACTGTAATGGTTCATACAGGTTCGCGAGGGTTGGGACATCAAGTAGCTAGTGATTACTTAATGATTATGGAGAGAGCCATGAAAAAATATGGAATTCATCCTCCTGACAGAGAATTGGCTTCAGTACCCTTTAACAGCAAAGAAGGACAGGATTACTTCCGTGCCATGGGAGCAGCAGCTAATTTCGGATTCGCTAATAGGCAGCTGATAACTCATTGGGTACGTGAGGCTTTTGGCAGGACATTCAGTACTGACCCTGAGAACTTAGGTCTTAGGCTCATTTACGGACTCGCTCACAACATAGCAAAGCTTGAAGAGCATGAAGTGAATGGGAAAAGAATGAAGGTTGTTGTCCATAGGAAAGGAGCTACAAGAGCTTTTCCTCCCGGCCACCCTGAAATTCCATCCGCCCATAGGACCGTCGGGCAAGTTGTTCTCATACCGGGCTCCATGGGCACTGCAAGCTATGTTATGGCCGGAGTTCCTGAGGGAGCTAAAACATTCTATACTTCCGCTCACGGTGCTGGAAGGTGGATGTCCCGTCATAAAGCTCTGAGGCAATACAATGCGGGAATGATAACATCAGAACTATCTAGGAGAGGGATTTATGTTCATGCAGCCACAAAAAGGGTTCTTGTTGAGGAAGCACCTGAAGCCTATAAGGACGTGGACAGGGTTGCATTAGTTACACATAAGGTGAGGATAGCGACCTTAGTTGCTCGCTTAAGGCCCTTAGGTGTTGTCAAGGGCTAAAGCTGATGAGTGATGAAGACCCTGAAAATAAAGGAAGCTTATTTACTTGATGGCAGATTAATGATTAAATCCCAAATAACACTGAGGAATAATATTCTGGAAATAAAAACAACACCAACAATAAAGAAGGCCCTAACTAAAGTCAGAGGTAATCCGTCAGTTAATGAGCTCAGGGAGTTATTGCGTGTTAAGGGAACAAAAACCTTACGAGTAAATATCAAGGAGGTTAAGAGAATCAGCACATATTTCCTCAAAAAAGACAGGAATGACCTAATGGACCTCTTCGAAGTCAATGATAAAAGACCATATCTTATATTGCTGAGTATCAATTCAACAAGACTAAGCTACAGAATCATTTTAAGCTATAATGATGGCATTAGACTGAAGAAAGTTCTGAGCTCACTAGAAAAGTAGTGAAGAAAAGGAATTTCAGGTCATTTAGCAGCAACAAACAATGTAGATCTAGTGGCCTTCAGCCCCGGCTCGCCATGCTTCACTATCCTCGTTGTAGGCGCGAACTCACCTAAGTAATGACCGACCATTTCGGGGGTAATCCTTACAGGCACGTACTCGCTCCCATTATAGACCTCAATTGTTAAACCAACCATAACAGGCATCACAATCATATCCCTAACGTGTGTCCTCACCTTAACTGCATTGCCTTCCTTCATTCTTTCCCTGGCTTTCATTATTTTCCTCAATAACTTAATCCTGGGCGACTCATCCAAGCCCATCTTCTGCCTTCTCTGTTGCACTTCAGAAGAAGACTCCCTAATCAATGATCTCCTGGCCCTTGACGGAAGAAGCTTAAGGAACTGATCAAGAGGCATATTAAGTAACTCATCAATCGTTTTGCCCCTATACCTGATTCGCCTCCACTCAACTGGCATCTCTATGTCGCTCGACATGCAGTATCCACACCAGCAACAACTTGGGTTCCCCCCTTATTAGCTTTTCCACTCGCTAAAAGGACTCAGGAATTAAGAATGAAGTTAAGGATTGAAAGAACACTAAATAGTGCCTCATCAGTTCTCACGCTATATACCCCCTGACCTTTAATGAAGTTATAGGTATGAGTTACCTCAAGAGACTCAAGAACCTCCTTAGGAACTATCTCATCAAAATCTTTCTCTGGATTACCAAAAAACAAAGTTAAGCATTCACTCAATCTTACCTCCTTCAGAAGATTTCTAGCTTCCTTGTAGGTGAAGATCTTTCCTGCCTTAGATGTTAAGATCTTAACCCCCTGGCCACATAACCTCCTTAATACGTGGTGAAGATTATGAAAATCTGCCTGAATTACCCTATACCCGACATATATCTCCGTTTCTGAAGGATCTTCCTCCACACATTTAAGTGGGTCTACAGAAATTATTTTAATAAGCACCCTCTCACCAGGAAATAGCTCCCTCTCTGAAGTTATGAAGCAATTGCGCTTATACCCGAAGAATGCTTTACCTTTCTTCCCGAAAGCCACCCTAACGATACCTTCCCTAATTTCATTAACTCTGGGTTTTTCATTTTTGGGATTGTGCGTAGGAATATTTAGTGGGGGTAAAGCACCAGCGTAACGTAGCTCCCTAACTAAGGGAACCAGTCTCTTCCTCAAGTACGGAGGGACCAACAGGTAATTAAGTACAGCAACAAACAAATTTAGGTCTTCAGAATCACTATCACCCAAGACAATTATGTTGCTGACCTTAAACACAGCTGAAGCTGTAGCTACTCGTGCGACAAACTCCGTTTTTTCCCTGATTGTTGGGTACACGCTTAAGTTGCTTGTAGGCAATATTAAAGATAAACCATAATATCTTTTCTTGGAGGGCCACTCAAACATCCTTCTTTACCAGGAATAGGGAAGTGTCTTAAACTATCTTCCTTTCCTACCTTTACCTTTCCTTCTGCCTTTCTCTTGCGTCACAACCTTCTTAGTCTCCTCGCCTAAGCCCTTACTTTCTGAAAATAATGTTGTTTTCTGTCTCCCACCCATATTTATACACCTCTCAACTAATGTGTTTTTATTCCCGCTTAATAAGCTAATTACTGAACATGATGAATTTGCCGAGTACTGAAAGATGATGTTCACCAAAAACTGAGTTCTGTACCACCTAACTCATCCTTCTTAACTTAACAGTCAATAAGGCATTAACGCTTAAAATAGCTAAGTATTGCGTTAATGGTAGAAGAAAGATTTTAAGGAAGAAAACAGAGTGAAGTGGTAGTGTGGTGTAAGGTATGGCAAAAAGGAAACATTCAGCACCTCGTAGAGGCAGTCTTGGAGTTAGACCTAGGAAGAGAGCAGCAAGATTTATTCCTAGAATAAAGTCCTGGCCTGATCCTCAGGTGGAGTCGCCAATGCCTTTAGGATTTCTTGGATATAAGGCAGGAATGACTCATGTCTTCATGATTGATGACAGGCCTGGTAGTCCAACATTCGAGCAGGAAATATTTGTTCCTGCAACAGTCATTGAAACACCACCCATGCTGGCCTTAGCTGCCAGGTTTTATTCAGCAACACTATATGGCCTAAAACCAATTACTGAGGTCTGGACGGAAAAAATTGCTGAAGCTCTCCAACTTCATAGGAAAATAAAGACTCTAAGTTTAGGGAAAGAAAGCATTGAGAAAGCACATAGGAAGGTGGAGAACAACAAAGATAGTATTGCTAGAGTTACGTTACTTCTTGCTTCACAACCCACGTTAGCAGGCGGCCTAAGCAAGAAAAAGCCGGATATACTTGAAGTAAAGGTGGCTGGTTCTGGCGACCTAAGCGAGTATGCCTTAAGTGCTCTCGGAAAAACATTCAGAGTTTTAGACGTTTTTAGTCCTGGGCAAGTCATAGACGTTATAGGGGTAACTAAGGGAAAAGGCTTTCAAGGGGTTATAAAAAGATTCGGGGTTAAGGAATTACCTAGATGGACAAAGCATAGGAAAGGCTCCAGAAGGATAGGGGCACGAAGCCCAGGCATGGGCACCATAAGCCATGCACCTCAAGCAGGACAGACGGGCTTTCATAGAAGGACAGAACTCAATAAACGTATATTGATAATTGGCGAAGACGGTAGTAAAATAACGCCCGTAAGTGGGTTCCCACATTACGGGTTAGTTAAAACAGACTATATAGTTGTTAAAGGAAGCGTACAAGGTGCGCCTAAACGCCCATTAGCCTTAAGGTGGAGCATAAGGCCGCCGAAATGGATTCCCTCAACAGAACCAAGAATAACTTACGTCAGCCTGGAAAGCAAGATCTAAGGTGATAAGAATGGAAGCATACAAGATAATTCTTCCTAACACTAAGGTCAAGAATAAAGAGGTTCCGGTCCTATCCTTAAGGGGCGAGGTCATCAAGAACATAGGATTGCCCCCGATCTTCAGCTATCCCGTAAGATTAGATCTTATTAGGAGAGCCTTTCACTCAGCACACACAGCACGAATACAGCCCAAAGGCAGGGATCCCTTAGCAGGTAAGAGAAGGACTGGGGAATCATGGGGAATTAATCATAGTGTTGCTAGAGTACCACGGCTAGATAATGGAAGAGCTGTATTTGCTCCCATGACTCGAGGAGGCAGGTTAGCTCATCCGCCAAGGGTTGAGAAAGTTATTCATGAAGAAATAAACAAAAAAGAAAGGGTCAGGGCGATAGTTTCGGCAATAGCTGCTACCTCACTACCTGAATTCGTTAGGAAAAGAGGCCATATCTTCAGCTCTGAAACCTTACCCCTGATCGTTGTTGATGAAATTGAGGAAGTTGATAAAACAGCATACGCAAAAAGAATTCTGAATAACCTAGGGGTACTAGAGGACGTTATTAGAGCTTCCGAAAGGAGGAGAGTTAGGGCTGGTAAAGGCAAGATGAGGGGCAGAAGATACGTCACCCCCAAATCCATTTTGCTTGTCGTTAGCAAGAAAAACTCATTAGCCTTCAAGAGCTTCAGGAATTTACCAGGTGTTGACGTTGTTCCAGCCGAAATGCTGAGCATTCTTCACTTAGCTCCAGGAGGTGTGCCAGGAAGGTTAACTCTCTACACAGAATCAGCGCTTAATGCCTTAGGAAGTAAGTACGAGGTGATTCAACTATGAAGGATCTTGGGTCACTACTAATCAGGATAGTTGCCACAGAGAAGGCTTTATCGCTGGTTGAGAAAGCAAATACCTTGACCTTTATTGTCGATAGGAAAGCCACTAAATCGGAAATTAGAGAAGCTATTGAGAGAATCTTTAATGTGAAGGTAGAGAAGATTAGGGTCTTAATAACGCCTAAAGGGGAGAAAAAAGCATATATTAAACTAACACCCCAATATAAAGCAAGCGATATAGCAACCAGGTTAGGAATTATTTGAGGTGGCGATAGAAGATGGGCAAAAGAATACTCCAGCAACGTGCAGGAAGAGGTGGACAACAGTTTAGAAACAGGAAGCACCTGCACGTATCTCCAGCAAAGTACCCTCGGGTGAGTGACAGCACATTAAGAGGTGTGGTCACAGAACTTATCCATGATCCTGGCAGGTGGGTGCCACTTGCTCATATTGAGCTAGACAATGGAGAAGACTACTACATGCCTGCTGCTGAAGGTATGTATATTGGGCAAGTAATTCACATAGGTCCTGATGCGCCAATAGCTGTAGGGAATACGTTACCTCTATCAAGAATTCCTGAAGGTACTAAAGTCTACAATATAGAGTTGAGGCCAGGAGACGGGGGTAAGCTAGCTCGACAAGGAGGTAGTTACGGCATAGTTGTTGGTAGGGCAGGAGATTACACAATAGTTCAGCTACCGAGCAAAAGACAGAAAAGAGTTCTTAATTCAGCTAGAGCCACAGTAGGTGTTCCTGCAGGTGCTGGCAGAACTGAAAAACCCTTGTTGAAGGCTGGAATGTCCTACCATAAGTGGCGGGCTAAGGCACATAAATGGCCTAAGGTAAGAGGAGTAGCCATGAATGCCGTGAGCCATAAGTTCGGTGGTGGCTCACACCAGAGTGTATCAATACCGTCCACAGTCTCAAGAAATGCACCACCCGGAAGGAAAGTGGGCCATATAGCTGCTAGACGGACAGGTAGAAGAAAAAGATAACAATCTTAATAACCACACTTTAAAGCACATAATACTTTCTTAATTAGCTTGAGCGTTTCCTAAGTATTTTACTTATTATTTTTGTGGTTGAATACTGTCCTTCACCAACTCTTTTGTTCATTCTCTCCACCTTAATCTTCAGTCCTCTTTTAGCGAGTTCCTTAGATAGGTATTCCTCATCCATGAATTGATCAGGTCCCAGAAATATTATGTCGGGTTTAATTTGTTGGATAGGTTTTAGGAAGTCTTTTTTATCACCTAAGGATGCCTTATACACGTACTTTATGGATGAGACAACAGCTAACCTATCTTTCTCGTTCATGATAGGGAGCTTCCCCTTAATTTTCTTGACGTTCTGATCTCTTGCTACCACAACATAAACAAGGCCTCTCTTAGCTGCTTCTCTTAGGAACTCTATATGTCCGGGATGAACTAAGTCAAAAGTACCACCCACTAAGACTTTAGGGGGGTTTCTCCTATGCCATTTCACATTAATATAGCCTAATCTTGCTAAAGCGTCCAGCAAGCCTTCCGCATAAGATATGCAGGATAACGAAGTAACATAATCTCCAGCCCCAAAATAGTACCTGGAATCCTCCAAGTAATTCCTAGCTAAGTCAATTAATTCCCAAACTCTTTTAGGGAGGGACCCCCTAAAATCCTTCAGTTGTTCAAGCACCTCATTAACCATGTCAATATATAGCTTTATCCTTCGTGCTACATCGTCTTTACTTACAATAGACATTTGATATCACCTTAAGAGCTTCCTCCTCCATAAAGTGAAGTTTAGGGGAAGTGATTATTAAGGTATGTGGTCCTGGATGAGGAGATAATTTAGCGAGTGTTGAAAGCCTAGAGAAACATATTCTTTGTTTAGGACCACCTAAGGAAGATACAGCAACAGCTTTCCTGCTGAGTTCAAAAACTCCTTCTCTCCTCAATCCTTCTATATGCTGCATTATATCAATGGCTTCCTTAATACTCATCATTATGCCTTTCTCAGCATCCATTTCAAGGAGAAGTAAGCTGTGGAGGTTTCTCACATCATTAGACTTAACAACGTCATAAGGGAACTCCGAATAAACACCATTGACTGGGTAAGTTATTGTGACTGGCTTACCCATCTTATATATCATTAATCCAGACATAGTGATTGCATTCGGTATTATTCCTGGTGCAGGAATGACCTCATATTTAAGGCCTCTCTTTACTGACTCAACAACTAAGGAAATGTGTGTTGTAGCGACTAACGGATTACCTGGTATAAGTAAGGCTATCTTTAATCCCTTATTAACTAGCTTAAAAAGCTCCTCCGAAGATTCCTCTAGGTCCTTCCTCCCCAGAGGGATTACCTCGCGATTCAGAGTTTCCTTAATTCCTTTAATACCTTCATCGGTCAAAGCACTTGTGTAAGAATCAATGAATACTTTATCAGCTGCCTTAGCCATTCTTAAACCTCTTAACGTAATTAAGTCATGGGAAAGACCTAAACCAATAAGATATAATTCACCCTTCCCCAACAGCTATCACGCTCCTGAAGATGAGTGTCCCGCAACTATTACTGAGCAATTTACATAATTTTTCATAAAGTTGAGTTATTATCGATTCATTAATCTCCTGACCTAATTTATATGAGGCAAAAACACCTTCACTATCTACCACCACCTTATAACCTAGTGAGATGAGCTTAGGGTAAACATTCTCCATGAATTTTGCTGCTTCTATAGATGGGGAAATAACGAATTCGAGCCTCCCCCACAGGACCTCTTCACGGAGAGGTATGTACTTGATAATCAGGTTCACACCTTCGATATAGGTGGAGCCTTCAGGCTTAAGTTTGAAAACCAGGAAAGTATTCCCATTAATGTCGGCTTCACTAGCTGCCCAAAATATTTTTTCCTTAGGTATTAAGCCACTTAAGTTACTAGCTATTTCTTGAATCCTCAACCTAAAGTCACTAAAAAGAATTATAACTCAGCCCTAATAATTTAAGAAAAGCTAGGTTGGTGAGAAGTTTGGAGATGAAGGACCTAAGGTGGGTGGTTAATGATGTTTCAAGCTACTCTCCTGAGCCTACAGAAATTAAGGAGTTAATTAATGAATCTAAGGAGGTTTTTCGTGAGGACTTAGAGAAGGGGAAGGGCTGGCTAATAGAGAAAGAACCTAATAAACCATTTATTATTGTGGGCGACCTACATGGGGACCTGCATTCCTTAAAGCATATACTTTCTAAAATTAACGAGAGAGCCTTAAGTAAGGGCGAACTAACCTTAGTTTTTATGGGTGATTACGTAGATAGAGGACCAAACCAGCTCGAAACATTACTGAGTGTCCTTAAGCTGAAGGTCCTATACCCCCGTAATGTAGTTTTGCTTAGGGGAAACCACGAACCACCGAAGGATTTGATTCCTTACCCACACAACTTCCCTGAAGAACTTCGTTTAAGGTTCGGCTTTGCCGTAGGTATGGATCTTTACGAGGAATTCCTTAACTTATTTCAAATGTTTCCAGCAGTCCTTCACGTGAGGAAGGAAATGATTGTTCTTCATGGGGGTCTCCCTACCGAGACATTCAAGAAGTCCGATACCTTACATGAATACTTTATGGGTAGATCAAGGGAACAAGGTAAGAGAGTTCTAACTGAGATACTTTGGAATGACCCAATAGAATTTAATTTACCGAGTACCCCATCCCCTAGAGGAGTGGGTTACCTTTTTGGGAAACCAGTTACTCAGTGGGTAATAAAGAAGTTTAGAGTTGATGCTGTCTTCAGAGGTCATGAACCCGTAGATAATGGGTATAAAATGAATCATGAAGGCAGAGTAATAACTTTGTTTAGTAGATTAGGCCCCCCCTATTTTAACAGGAGAGCAGCATATGCTGCTGTGGATCCTGAAATTAGTAATTGGTGGAAGAAAATAAAACACTTCATCATAACTTTCTCCAATAATATAGCTACATCATAAATTAAACGCTGTTAAAAATGCTTATTAATTGATTAATTAATCATTATTTCCAGGTGGTTTTAGATGGTAGAAGGCAGTGAGACAACGGCATTAACCTACGAAGGACTTGAGAAAATGTTCAAGGTATCATTCACTAGTGAAGACATTGAGGAGCTTAAGGAAGCCTTGAGCGAGCTAAAGAACCCAGTAACTATATACACGTTCATAGATACGGACTGCCAGTACTGCAAGAATACTGTAGAGCTCATCAATATTTTGGTAGATGCAGCCCCAGAAATTAACGGTCAAAAACTCCTGAAGCATGAAGTAGTGAAGAAAAAAGATCGTTCCGAACTCTTCAGGAAGTTCAGTATCTCGAGGATACCTACAGTAGCCTTAATTGAGGGATACATACGTTATACAGGAATGCCAGCCGGTGAGGAAGTTAGGGGGCTTGTTGAGACGCTGATAAGGCTAAGTCAAGACGACTCAGGCCTAACTGAGTCATCCAAACAAAAGATAGCTGCGTTAAGAGGAAGTACCCATATTGAGGTCATAGTTACTCCCACATGCCCTTACTGCCCTTACGCAGCGTTACTAGCAAACATGATAGCTTATGAGGCATATAAGGCCGGGAGCAAAGCAGTTGTTGCTGATACTGTGGAAGCTTATGAAAACCCAGATATAGCTGATGGTTACGGAGTGATGAGTGTGCCTACAATAGCAATTAATAAGAGGGTTGAATTCATTGGGCTTCCTTACGAAAGCCAGTTACTTGATAAAGTTATTGAGCACTCGGAGAGCGTGTGGAGAAAAAGTAAAGAGAAAGAGAAACTTCTTGATCTACTGAAGGAGATGGAGTAACTGATTGCTTTGATTCAGTACTCACAAGTGCTGCAGTCACCCACATCCCCATCCTCTAAAGCTACCGTAGTAATCCGGAATTTATTAGTATTGGCTGAACCTCCTTTACGGAACTGTATTGCTTCACCCTCTTTCTTCTCATGCGCTAAGGGGGAATTAGGCATTATGGTCTCTGCGCCATAAACTTCCTTATTAGGTGATGTTTCTTTATTAAGGGATAACTCCCCTAACTTACTCGCTATTTTAACACCGAAACTGATTACTTGTTTAGATTTGCTCTTATCCCTGTAGACAGTTATTCCCTTACAACCTAAAGCCCACGCCAGCAAGTATACTTCCTTAACATCCTCAACTTTCGCCTCATTCCTCATGTTTACGGTTTTGCTCACTCCTGCATCCACCCACTGCTGCCAGACTGCTTGATGAATTACGTGCCACTTTGGTGTGATATCATGGGCTGTCCTGAAGATTTCCCTTAAGGGCTTAGGCATGAAAGGATTATGGGCTATTGAGCCAGTCTCAGCAATCAACTGAAATACTTCTGGATTGTCTAGGCCGTATTTCTTAAGGGCATTAAGAAATAGGGGGTTTACCTCAATAAAGGTCCCTACAGTCACTATCCTTGTGAAAGCCAGTGCAAAAACAGGCTCTATAGAGGATGAAGTCCCAGCAATAATCGAGATGGTGCCTGTAGGAGCTACAGACAGTAACGCTGCATTCCTTAACCCATTAACTCTCATCTCTTTCTCTATGGAACTCCAGTTAACTTCAGGTCTGCTCATAAGAATTTCCTTAACTTTCTCCGTTATTCCAGAGATCTTAGCTATTTTGGATATTTTTGCGAAGTCAAGAGCGCTCTTCCAGTGAGGCCTATAGAGCTCAGGATTCCAAGCAGGAAAAGCTCCTTTCTCCTTAGCTAACTCTATAGAGGCCTTATAGGCGTTATAAGCTATCCACTCAGAGAGCTTATAACCTAAGTACGCAGCATCGGGAGAATCGTACCTTATGCCTAACTTTATCAGCATATGAGCCCAACCCATAACTCCAAGACCGACTTTCCTAGCCCTCTTAGCCATCTTACCGAGCTGAGGTATAGGGTACTTAGCTACAGTAATAACGTCATCTAGAAACCTGACAGCAATCCTAACGTCTCTCGCCAAACCCTCCCAATCAATTTTGGGCTTTCCCCCAGCATTAACCACATACTTCTCTAAATTAATACTTCCTAAGTTACAGGACTCCCACTCCAGCAAAGGCTCCTCCCCACAATTGTGATGAAGTATTCCATTAGCTATGTAGTTGTGAGTTTTAGGTACTGTGAAGTCATAGAAGTCTACTGATCCCACATCTTCAATTCTGATTACTGTTCCCCACAAACTATCTCTCTTAGTTTTAGCTAAGGTAAGTTTCTCCATTTTATGGATATCTTCAAAACCTATAAGGTCCTTAAAGATTTTCCGACTGTATCCATTAATAATTAATTCATAATATCCTTTACCTTCATAAACTTTTTCTTCACCATTAACAGCAGTGTAGGCGAAGTCCGATTTGTAAGGTCTCTCACATATCGTTGAATAAATGCCAAACTGAGTTAGAATAATCTGAATGTCCTTAAGCAACTGTAATGAGGAGCTAGTTAATCTCACAGCACCATCATTATCCACATAGCCATCAGCCGTAAATAACCCTCTAAGAAACGCAAGCAGGTTTTTAGGAGACATCCTCCAAATTAAGTCGTGAAGTGCACGTTGAGGACTTTTCTCCATGTAACCTCCTATAAGCTCTAAGATATTCCTATAGACCCTAGTTCCCTTATTATATTGAATCTTGTGCTCGGACTTACTGAGAACGTACGTATGAGAAAGAGGATTTCCTCCTATTTTAGCTATACCTCTTCTAACTCTTCCTTCAGCAACTGAATCCTTATCACTAAAGTACCATGCAACATAATACTTGTTTAAGGATCCATCACCATACAACCAACCAAGCGCAAAGGCTACCTCCTCATCAATTTCATTCCCATTATCGATTTCTTCCTTGATGAACGCAGGATGGATTCTTCCTAAGTAGATTTTATCTCCTGCTTTCAAGTCCTTAGCAGATTTCCACCCCTCCTTAGTTAGGAACCTGTGCTCGCGAGTAACAGTAACTTCATAACCTTCTTTGGTCTTTATCTTCAAACCAGGTTTTTTACCTAAATACCAAACCCATGCCTCAGTTTGTTTAGGTAATAGCAGCTTCAATTCTTTCTCATGAATAGTTTTATAAATAACTTCTCTTCCAGTAACGGTAATCAATTGAGTTCGATAAGCTACTGGCTCCCCTCCTTCCCCAAGTAAACTCTTGTCTACACTAACTCCTACTGCAATTCCCTGCTTTCTAGCAGACTCAAAAATTTCCTTAGCTCTTAACCACCCACTAGGTGTAAGAACCCTTGAATCTCCTGCAACACAGGGATTAGTGGCATTGATTTTTCCTAAGTACCATGTTGGGTGTCTTCTGTTTATTGTGTCTATAAAGAGGAGCCCCGGATCACCACTCTCCCAAGCTCCTTTCGTTATTTCATCAAATACCTGCGTGGGATCTAGCCATCCTGTTATGGCTCCTTCAGCCTCAGCTATCGTTAATGCTTCATCCCATGTTATGAGTAGTGTCTCATCTAATGATATTGATCCGCCATGCTTTTCTAGTTCATTTAGAATATAGTCCTGAACCCATTCCTCACTCATGTAATGCCTGGCCCACACGATAGCGTATTTTAGGGAATTGCTTGAGCCATCAATGCTTGTTTTTCTGGGGTTAACTAAGGGTACTTTACCGTCGTTGGCAATAGCTTTCATGAAGAAATCGTACATCCCTACAGAAATATTGAAGTTTTGGAGGAAGATATCCTTATATTCACCGGTTTTAGCTTTGATGAACTTCATTATGTCAGGATGCCAAACATGGAGGACACCCATATTGGCACCCCTTCGCTTACCCCCCTGCTTTATTACGTCAGTATTTACGTCAAAGATGCGCATAAATGACAGAGGTCCTGAAGCAACTCCTCCGGTCGATGCTACTGCATCGCCTTCAGGCCTTAGCTCGCTGAAGTTAAAGCCACAACCACCCCCTTGCTGAAAAACTATTGCCTGCGTCCTCACGGAATCATATATTCCGTCATTGTTTTCGGTAACTATAGCATCTCTCACAGGGATTACGAAACAGGCTGAAAGTATTCCTAACTTAGTTCCTGCATTAAATAAGGTGGGTGAGTTAGGTATGAATCTTCTTTCAGACATTAATCTGAAGAATTCCTTAGCCCAGTAACTCCTTCTACTGGGTTTTTCTGCCTTAGCTATGCTGGAAGTAACTCTCTCTATGAGATTCAATGGTGTCTCAATCACCCTCCTGGTTTCAGGGTCCTTCAGTAAGTACCGCTGATAAAGAACCCTTAACGCGGAATACGTGAAGCTGGCATCAACCGTGTTAAAAGACTTCCATTTGGCTTTCCCATAAACTTCATTATATATTCTAGCCAACACATAGGCTTTAGCTGCTTCCTCAAAAGAATGATTCCTTATTACGTTACTTATTAAGACCTTCTCAACAAGGTCTGAGATCTCCACGGACTTAACTTCTTTCTTACTTAGTAATTCATCAAGAACCTCCTGCAATATATCGTTGACTTCATTCTCTAATCCCGCGTAAGACAAGGACTTTCTAACTGATTCAAGAAGCTTACTAACCTTGAAGTCCTCAACACTACCATCCTTCTTAACAACTGTCAAAGCCTGCTTAAAGCGAAAACTCATCCTATCGCCATAGAAATCTCCTTCGCTCCGAGAAATATGAATCCTTAGGACTTAATCCATAAACGGAACTCAAGATACAGAAGTAATATTGAATTAATGCAGTAATACCGTTTTCCACTTAATAATAAAATATGTAATTATTTTCAATTATATTTCGGAATTAATAAACAAACTTTATTTAAAACAGTAATCTCCCTGAAATCATTCTAACACAGGCGTAAATTCAACTGAAGAAAAGACTTTATTTATTTACGGACTACAAAGCCTTAAATTTAGAGTACCATGAATCAAACACCTTAACGAGGTCTTTACTTACGCTTGGCTTTCTATCCCTTAACACAAACATAAAGTCCTCTAAAGTTACTGGTCTTGCTTCTCCTTTACCACCGTTCTTAGTAAAGAGCTCACTTACCGTTCTTAAGTGAGCTGCCATAACTATATCTCTTATGTCGCTACCCGTATACCCCTCCAACATATCAGCTAGTTTCTCGATATCTACATTAGGAGATACCTTAATTTTCTTCATGAATAGCTTAAGTAACTCTATTCTGGCTCTCTTATTAGGTAATGGAACATAGATCCTTTTAGTGAATCTCCTTATGAATGCATTATCAAGTTTCCATGGCTTGTTTGTTGCTGCAATAACAAAGATAAAGTGTTTCTCTGACTTATCCATTAATCCGTCCATTTCCTGAAGGAATTGATTCCTTACCCTAACTTCACCCCCCACCTCATTGCTGAAAGTACCTAGTAATGAATCAACCTCATCAATAAATATGATGACCGGCTTACCGCTTGATGAGAGCTCCCTAGCTTTCTTAAACAGCCTTGCAACCTTCTTTTCAGCGTCGCCCAACCACTTAGACATTATCGATGCTGCGTCAGCATGAATGAAGGCACCCTTTATTTCGTTAGCTACAGCAGCTGCAAGCAATGTCTTACCGCATCCTGGAGGTCCAAATAACAAAATACCTCTAGGCCAACCTAAAGGGAATAAGTCGGGCCTCCTCGTTGGATATATTATTGACTCAGTAATGGCTTTTTTAGCGTTTCTTAAGTCGGCTATATCGTTAAACGTTACTTTAGGTTTATCCCTAAGGATCATGTCATCTATGTCAGAATCCTTTTCTTGAGTTCCTCCATAAGCCGGGATCAAAGAAGTCCTTAAATTCTCCAGATCCTTAACTCTCTTCTTATACTGATCTATCCATTCCTTATATAAAGTATTTAAGGCATTATTCGGGTAAAGCTGAATTATCTTAGTTAATACCCTGATGGCCCCTTTATAGTACTTAATTGCTTCGCCGAAGTTTCCTTCTTTATCCTTCAGGACAGCCTGAATAGCATAATTCCTTGCCATATTCTCTAAATAAGCAAGTGATGAACTACTCAATAACCACCACCTCACCCATTAAACAAGAACTAAAGATATGCGAGTTTCAAAAAGCTATTTTATTTTGATCTTTCAGCCTGTGTAACGACTCGATAACATCCCTCTTTCCTACCCCTAACTTAGCTGCTGCATCATTAACGTCTATGAAGCCACCATGCACTAGTATATACTCAAGCACATTCTTATCTATCTCTTGAGGTCTTGGCTTCCTTAATCTAGGTTTTGGAGGTGAAGGAACTTTTATGGCTGTTTCCTTAACCCTAACTTCTAAGCTCTTCGCTTTATTTGGTGCCAGCAGAGACATCGGTATCTCAGGTAATTTATTTTTAACAGTCTCAGCAACTGTTTTCTCAAGGTCTTTAAGCATCTTTATGGCTTCAGGAGAATACTCAATTGCTGTATCCGGATTTATATCTACAGAGTCAGTTGTTTCAATAATGACTCTCTTGGTTTCAGCCACCAACGAATCAATGCTGTATCCCATCGACGGAACAACGTCCTTTATGTAATCTCTGGCTACTGAAAGTATATTGGTTGCTTCCATCATTGATGCTGAGAGATTAGTCACGTTTTCTATTGTTTCCAACCTCAATTTAACCTGCTCTAGCACCTTATCCACAACCATTAGTTTAGTATACATTCTCTCAACTTGTTTTGCTTCATTAATGTATATTAAGGCCCTATCCCTCTCTCCTTTCACGTAGGACGATATTGCACCCTTAAACAGGTTTTTGTACCTGATTTCTAGCTTCGTTATGGTTTCCCTAACATCCTGCATCGATGTTTCAATCTTAATTATTAATGAAGTAATCACCCTTCTTCTGTCAGGCTTAGCCTTAAAATTGAAGGCCCAGTCCATGAAGTCGAGAAATCTTCGAAGCCCACCCCCCTTCGTAGCTATTGACGCACCCAACGTTAAAACCTCCTTAATTTAATTGGTTTAAGTTAGGCCTCCATTATCTGTACCTGTATGGGCCCCTCAGAAGATTCAGGAATGCTTTCGTTTTCCTCCTTAGATACCGGCACGTTCTGGGTGTTTGATGCTTCGGACTCCAGCTTAGCTATCAAGTTAATGTGTTTCTCAATGTCTTTCTTTTCCTCAACACATCTTGCTTTGCTCTCCTTAAGGTAATCAACTGCCGCCTTATAAGGACCTTCACTCACTTCATTACTCATGTATAGCATCATTAAATTAGAGACATCCCTCTCTAACCTTGTTATTTGGTACTCAAGATCATTAGCTCTCTTCTTAAGTGTTTCCTTAACTTCCCTCACCTCTTCCTTTACTTTAGTAAAGCCCGCCTCAAGCCTTCTCTTCATATCTTCATACGCATGTACAGGGATACTGCCTTTCCTATAAAGTTCTTCAACAGCCCTTAATCTCTTCCTTACTCTATCGAGCTTGTTCTCAGTATTTAACGCCCTAACTTTCCATTCAGGCATTATTATGAGGCCATCAGGAGTTAATTTAATTCTTTCAGCAGGAATCTTCTCAAGCATTGAGTCGTTTAGTGCCACCTCAATCGAGTCAACCTCACCAGTTATGTCTGTAAAGGCCGTGAGGACTTTACCCACAACCCTACCGTACTCTTCCTTAATGTATTGACCTATGAATTTCTCCACCTGATCAATAGTGACTATCACACTACACACCTCGATAATGGACTACGGAGCTTCAAACCTTAAAAAGCCTATAACCCATAATCCATAATTATATATTTCCTCAATCAGGTATAATGAAAGGTCTAGGCAATGGAGTTCGATATTGTGGAGACAAAAGGTCTTCAGGTCATAGATTCTAGAGGTAACCCAACAGTTGAGGCTTTAGTTATAACGGAGGGCGGAGGTTATGGAAGAGCTATTGCTCCAGCAGGCGCTTCCAGAGGTAAGCTCGAAGCTCTTGATCTAAGAGATGGGGGTAGAGCTTACGGAGGAATGGGTGTGCTAAAAGCTGTTGAAGCAATAAATAAGTACATAAGTCCAGCCATAAATGGAATGAGCTCCTACGAATATAGGTTAGTCGATAAAAAAATAATTGAGGTTGATGGGACACCTAATAAGTCCCGGCTTGGTGGAAATGCCTGTGTAGCAACATCGCTCGCAGTAATTAAAGCAGCAGCTGATACCTTAGGAGTTCCCTTATTCGAATTCTTAGGTGGAAGAAGGGCTAGGACTCTGCCAACCCCATTGATGAACGTAATTAATGGAGGAGTTCATGCAGGAAACAACTTAAGCATCCAGGAATTCATGATTGTTCCTTTAGGCGCAGAGACTTTCTCAGGCGCCCTTAAGATAGCGGTGGAGGTATATAAGGCCCTGAAGTCCTACCTAAAGGAAAAATACGGTCCATCCTCCATTAATGTTGGTGACGAAGGTGGTTTTGCTCCACCTATGAACCTCACGGAGGAAGCACTAGATGCTCTTGAAAAAAGCATAAGTAAGGCAGGTTACTCCTTAGGTACTGATGTATCTATAGCACTAGATGCTGCAGCAACCCAATTCTACGACGCAAACAAAAACAAGTACATAATAGACGGTAAAGAGCTTGCGCCAGAAGAACTGATTAATCATTACGAAAAAATTCTAGACTCCCACGAAATAATTCTCTTTGAGGATCCTTTCTCCGAAAGCATGCCTGAGATGTTCGGCGAATTAAGAAAACATACTAAATCCCTAATCATAGGTGATGACATTACAGTGACAAGAAAGGAACTAATAGAGAAGTATTTTAAGGAAGGATTCATTAATGGAGCAATAATTAAGGTGAACCAAATAGGTACATTCTCTGAAGCTGAAGACGCTATAAATTATCTGCAAAGGGTTGGCGGTAAAGCCATAATTAGTCATAGAAGCGGAGAAACTGAAGACACTACGATTACACATATAGCTGTTGCATATGGGACAGGCCTAATTAAGACTGGAGCCCCAGCAAGGGGTGAAAGAATTGCTAAATATAACGAGTTACTGAGGATTGAAGATTACTTAGGGGCCTCAGCAGAGTACTTAGGCAAAAAAGCTTTCTAAGGTAAAGCTATAGCCGCACCAATCATTGCAGCACCTATAGCCACCAATAATAACGTGAATTCCTTTATCCTCATATTGGCTGCCCACTTTACCAGTCTGTAAATACCGTAAACTCCATAACCTGCAGCCACAATCACTATTATTGAAAAACCTATTACTGCTAACCAATTCGAAATGCCTGACACCCTGAAAGTAGTTAAGGAAGATACCAAACCACTTAATACTTCAACCCCCATTTAATCACCATATACA
>JALWQN010000066.1 GCA_027083115.1 Desulfurococcales archaeon | reverse complement strand
GGCATTCATTTTCCCTGAAGTTCTAGCCAGAAAGTCATCCTCAGGTAATTTCCTCAAATATACTGCTGCACTGCCTTCAGCCAGATTTAAGGTAGCTACGTACTTAATGATGTAACCCTTCTTTGTCGCCTCAATGACATCACTAACCAAAATCTTGCTTAAGTCCTCCCTACTAACGTCCTCTAGCTTAAGTGGTTCACCCAACATATTAGATATTATAACTAACTTTGCTGCAGGGTCCCAACCCTTAATATCTAGGTCAGGATTAGCCTCAACAAGCCCCGCCTGCCTAGCCCTCCTTAAGGCCTCATCGAAGGTCACCCTTTCCCTACTCATTTCAGTCAGTATGTAATTAGCTGTTGCGTTAAGAATGCCTTCAACACTCTTCACCTTAATGCCTTTAAGACTCCTTAATAGATCCAGTAATGGAACCCCACCCATCACTGTAGCTTTAAACCCTATACCCAAGTTCCTAGCTTCAGCTAACTCCATAACCTCATGAAACCTTAAGGCAAAAGGCGATTTATTGCATGAAACAACATTAACTCCTTTTCCTAAGGCGTAAAGAACATTACTTACTCCCGGCTCCCCATTAACGTAGTTAGAGGGCGTTGCCTCGATATGGATGTCTGGGGTTATGACATCATAAACCTCTTTAACTCCTGCACCAGGAACTCCGTAAGGCATGAACGAACTTACTCCTGACCTAGGTACTTCAGTAAGCTTCAGCAGTTCCTGGGGAGTGAATCCCTCATCCTTAACCGCAGCACCCTTGGAGTCAATTACTGCAGTAACCTTTAAGCTAACTCGGAGCTTACTCTCAATCATTTCTTTCTTTGAAGCAATAATCCTGCTTAATGCCCTACCGACATTACCGAAACCAACTAAAACGAGCTTAACTTTCTTCGCCATAACGGAAAACCACCACCGAATAACTTGTTAATTCAAATATTAAGGAAGCGAAATCTGGGTCAATCCTTGCTTAGGAACTATTAAGCCCTGGAACATTACATAACGCATGGATGAATATCGATAGAGTTATTTAGTTCATAGGTGCCCTAAACGAGAAGTTATTGTAGCCTTTATCCTTGGCTTAATAACTCCTTCAGTTAAGCATTTCTTGCCTGACTTCATGAAGGCCTAAATATGAAGGAAAGAGAAAGAGTATTTCAGGTGTCAGGAAGCCACCAAAATAAGATATTGTTAAATACTTAATAGGGAGTTTAAAGAGAGTGCAGTTAATTATGTTCGTTCGTGAAGCATCAGCAAAGGACTTCGAAGCATTAACTAGGCTTTACTCCGGTTTCTATGTGGAGCTAAGGAGTAGGCAGGGTTGGTCTCCGTATCCCCTGAACGAGTACGCTAAAGAACTTAGGGAGTTAATGAAGAGAGATAAATTCTTCATTGCTGAGGATGAGGAAGGAAAAGCTGTAGGTTTCCTCAGGGTCTCCAGTAGGGAAGGAAGTTACTGGATTGAGGAAATCTATGTTGAACCAGGGGAGAGAGGGAAAGGATACGGTAAATCCTTGCTGGTGAAGGCAGAGGAGTACGTTAGAGAGAAGGACAAAGCAATATATTTGATGGTTCTACCTCAAGACACTGAAGCAATAAGGTTCTGGCTGAATGCAGGCTATAGCACACTAAACACTATTGAGTTAGTCAAGTACTTTAGTCAAGTATCTCATGAGGCCTCTATGAGGAAGATGGAGGTATTCGGGCACTTACTTAATATGTTTCCCTGGGCTGAGGAAAAATACAGTAAGGAGGAAAAAGAGTTTCTTCAGGTACTCCAGGATTTCGCTAATGCTGGAGGAAGCAGGGAGGAGTTACTGAAGGCATTGACTGAAGGGATAGCGTCCTGGCTTAAGTCTAAAGAAAAATTCCCTAATTATGGGAGAATAAGATAGTGTTAAGGTAGGAAGGCACTTTATTTTATTTTAGTGAGGTTTGTGTTGAAGCTATCCTTAATCCTTAAGGGATGCGGGTTATTTCTGAGAACTATATAATGAAGTAGAAGGTTTTAATGACTTAGCTGCCTTCAGCCTGGAGCAAGCCTTCAACTTTACCTTAAGGCATACCTTCTTAAGTTAGGTGTTGACTTCCCTAGAACACATAGTACTAGGAGACTGCTGGAGCTCATTCATGAAATTACCGGTAAAGATGAGGTGAAGAAATTACTTAGTAAATTTAGTGTGGAGTTAGGATCTTTAGAGGACGCATACATTACGTCAAGATATGCGGTTAGGGATTATAGTCCTGAAGAAACAGAGGGACAGAAGGAAGTAGTTGAGGTGGTGAGGAATGCCATCAGAGAGGTTATTGATTAAGGAAGCATTATTTATTGATCTTTTATTGATCTAATTCTAGACCTTCAATCATGCGACACAATAATTTTGCTTACTTTTTAGGTGTTCATTCTAGCTATTAAACGCGGGTGTTCAATAAGTAGAGTTTTATGTTTGTTTTCTAAGGTTGTTTGGTTGGCTAGTGAAGCTCCGTAGAACTTTAGGTATTATGATTATGATGGGTTTATTAGCGGGGTCTCCTGTCGGGTTTTCTCTTACTTAGACCTAGAGTAGGATACCCTAGCCTCAGGCCTAATTACCCTCATTATAATTACTGCCTCTGTAGCAATCCTTTTTCTTATTGAGGGGTTAAGGCACTCAAAGCACTAAAAATAGTTACTTACTGGATTATCTTAAATTTATTGTACAGAAAGTGGTGTTTCGTCAAATGTTTTTGTAGTATGCATTGTTCATTCAATGGTATTCTGACTAGAATATTTTGGTGAGAATATTCAGGTAATTATAATTAGGCAGGAGTGTGAGCATCTTTCAAGGGTAAGGAATGGTTTTTGGTCTACGGCAGGAGGAGGCCAGGCAAGACTTTCCTACTGAGGCAACTATATACGCAAAGAAATCGCTTAATGAGTGGCTCCTCAAATACCGTCGAGTTATGTAAGCAAGTATCCCTGCGTAAACACCTATTTTCACAGCTCCTAAACGGCCTCTGAAGGACTAAGAATGAAACACTCAAAATGAGGAAAGCGATCACTGCCACTGGAAAATAATGAACCGAAAATCACGCATTTTATGATACCTCTTCAGACCTCACGTTTAGATCCTGGATTAATTCATCAATGTACTTGTTACTTTAATTCCTTCATCAAAATGACTTCATGGTGCAGAACCTTATGGGGGTACTTCATAATGAGGTCACGATATATGTCCTCATTCATCAGTAACTGAAGTTTAGCTATGCCCACTTCCTTAGCCATGCCAAAAACTACGTTCAACACAGAACTTACCTCCCTAAACTTATGCACCCATAAATAGAGCTTCGCAGCTTCCTTATCGTTCCAAAGGGTCTCGATAACGTAGCAGGACTGTAACTCCTTTACACATCCCCTAACACTTAGTAACCTATCTCTTTCCACCACAGTTTCTAGTCTGCTCTTAAGCCATGCAGCAAATGATGTTAGTATTCTGGGTGTCAGGAAATTCATCTCTTTTAAAGGCTCATGGCTTTCAGGAAATTTATTGATTGTGTATCGCTCCCTAACCTTGGTCTTAACCCTGTTAAGATCTATCTCAGCGTGAGTGATGCTGTAAGCCGGTTCTGATAGGCCACATCTCCTGTAAAACTCTATTGCCTCCTTATCGGGCCATACAGCTACGGTATCACATTCGTGCTCTTTAGCTATTTCTTTAGCTTTATTTACTAGGGCCTTACCTACACCTCTTCTTCTAAAACTTTTATGCACCTCTAAAACATCAATAAATCCGCAATTCCCTAAAATTCCTTTCTCTTCACCTACGTAGAATTCTAATTCACCAACTATTTTCCCATTCAATAACGCAATTAACGGGTATTGCCCGTTAAGCAAGAGGTTATTTATGTGTATAGCGCATGTTTCAGCGCTCATCCAAGGACCGCCTAAACTGAATCTTTCAATAACTGTAAGGTCCTCATACTTGGCTTCAACTTCCTTGCCTCCTACACGCTTAAACCACTTACTTACTGAAGAGCAATGAGCATCAACGATTCCCTTTATGTCATCAAGGGAAGCTAAACGGATCTCAATACCCAATAAGCTCACCGAGCTAGTAATTAAGTAACCTAAAATATAATTAGGAACTCCTTAATCCCTGGAAATAAGTGAAGTCGCCTCATCATTTGATAAGAGCACACAGCTACTTTAAGTATGGGGGCAGAGTTGATTCCTTGCCTGAATCAATAGAAGGTCTGTGTGGACACTATGCAAAGAAGCATTCCCTAACCTCCCTTTCCAGAGCCTCCAATAATTGGTCATGGCTTAACCATACTTATTAAGCAATTCCTTTTAAATAGACGATTAAAAACTACCATGGGTTAAATAAAAATCAAATCTTGGTTAATAATTCCATTAAGTATGAATGATGCTCTTCCTCATTCTCCGCAATGCTTTCAGCTATTGACTTAATAACCGAGTTCTTACTTACCTCAGCTATCTTTGAGTATAGTTCCAACATGCCTTTTTCTATCTCTAGGTGCCGCTCAATAAATCGCTTAACTAAGACCTTAATTTCTTCAGGTACCTCCTCAGCCTTTACCTTTCTTTCCTCTATGTCGCTTAAGCTCTGATTCATTCCCTCTAACTCATCAAGTGAATCAAGTAAAGCCTTCATCAAGTGCTTATGTAGCACGGTATCTACAGCTATCTTATTGATGACTTCCTTAAGCTCGTTAACCCTATAGCCGTAGGAAGCTATTCTCGCAATACCGAAGGAATAATCATAGGCAGCCCTGGATTCGATATCATGGGCTTCCTTAATGAAGTCATGAAGCTCCTCCAATTTTATCACACGTTTTAGTAAGCTATAATAAGGTAATAAGTTTAATTGACTTAAGATAATAATATCTGCTTTGTTCTTTACATAAATTAATGTAATTACGAAATCAGTAGAGAAAACATTACATAATTAAATGAAAGAAGCAGTTGGTTGCAGGGCTTCAGTCAAAAGTAAAATAATTTCGGCATTATATAGAGAGGGGCCTCAAGAATAGTCTGCAGGGGTATTAGGGTGTGTATTTAGGTAAGCTAAAAAGCACTGGTAGAGAATTGAGCATTGGGTTATTATCTACTGTTTTATACTTTTTTGCTTTACAGCTAGTTTCGACGGTTCTTGCCAGATATTCCCGTGATTTAGGCATAAGTATTGCTGGAACTAGCCTAGTTTGGTCTATGCTTTTTATTGTTTCCTTTACCTTAAGGCCTTTAGCCGGCTACGTAGCTGACAAAACAAGCAGTTTCTTAGCTATGT
>JALWQN010000065.1 GCA_027083115.1 Desulfurococcales archaeon | reverse complement strand
TAGCCTCTCAATACATGCCTTGCTTGGGTAAATCATCCTCAGCCTCGTTATTTTAAGGCCCTTCTCCTCAATTCTCTTAAGGACCTCCCCAATTAAGCCCCTACTCACTCCATCAGGCTTAACTATGAGTAGCTCTCTCTGAATCAAGCCCTAACACCTTTCTTCCCGAGATAGTAGGCAGTCCAAGGAAGCCTCTTGGGGTCCCTACCCATCTTGTAGCTCTTGAAGCACTTGCTCGAGCAGAACCAAAGCACTGAACCATCGTTCTTAACGTACATTAACCCCGTTCCTGGAGGTATCTCCCTCCCGCAGAAAGAGCATTTCTTTGCCTTAGCCATCCTAACCACCTAAGCCTTCATGGTTTCTCAAGAAAGTATTTTAAGGTTACCTCCTTCTCGTGGAGAGCTTCTTAGCTTCCCTTTCAGTCTCCCTAAGAATAACTATGTCACCTATCCTGACCGGTCCCTTAATGTTCCTAGCTATTATTCTTCCCTTATCCTTGCCTTCAAGAACCCTGACACGCACCTGAGTTATTTCTCCAGTAACCCCTGTCCTACCAACTATCTGAATTACTTCCGCCGGGTAGCCGAACTCCTCAATCACGTTGGCCTGAGGCTGGCTCACGTCAACCTTCTTGCTTTCCTCAACCACCATAAGACACCGAGGTTGTTAAAGTATATGGAGTTATAAGGTTTCGCTTACTGCAGAACGATTAAGGAATTAATTAAAAACCCTTCATTAAGCTGACTTAGTTCTTAAGTCCTCATAAGCCTTAGCTAACTCAGCAACTAAGCTCTTTGCACCGCCTTCCTCAACAATAGCTATTGAGGCAGCAGCCACCTCAATACCTGCAGCCTCACCGAGCTTCTTCTTGCTTGGGACGTAGATGTAGGGCACCTTCTTCTCCTCACAGAGGAGAGGTAAGTGCATAACTACCTCAGGAGGGTCAACGTCCTCAGCAATAACCACTAACTTAGCTATGCCTCTCTCAACAGCCTTAGTTGTTTCGTTAGTTCCTTTCCTTACCTTACCTCCCGACTCCCTAGCTTTCTTAACTGCTTCATACGCTTTCTCAGCTATTTCGGGAGGTACCTCAAACCTAATGTATGGGGGTTTGCTCATTCTCATCCACCTCGTCGTCGCATGCTTATCTAATAAAGAGAGTTTAAAAGCATGACTAGAAACTGTTTTAGCTTCATTAAATAATAAATCATAAGGTTAACTGCCTTGGTTAGGGAGTCAGTTATTGCTTCATTAGCTGATGACTCAATAGTTATTGCTGCCTTAATTATTGCTGCAGCACTCGCTTACGTCTTCTGGAAGGATGCCTTAATAACTTACTTAATTGCTGCTTCCGCAGGTACTTTAGCCTTTATAGCCTATAAAGCAACCGTAGCTCAGGTGAGGCCACCGGTTAAGGGACTCACCTCAATGAATGGCTTGGTTGGTAAGGTAGTTAGTGACTGTAGCAACTCCTTGATGGTGAACGTTAACGGGGAGTTATGGAGTGCTGAGTGCTTAACGGACTGTAAGGAATGTAGGGTGGGGGACAAAGTAGTTGTTGAGGGCTTAAGAGAAAGCAAGTTACTTGTTAGGCCATTAAGTGAGAAGCATTAATTAAACAGCAAATTACTTATGCATGTATACTGCCTTAATGTAGCCCTCATCCTTCCTGACATCATCAACCTTAACGAAACCGTACCTAACGAACTGAACCTTCATCCCTACTCTAAATTTCTGGAGTTCTGACTCAGCAAACCCATCCTCTAGAACCACTTCAAGACCCTTAGGGACTAGGACCTTAACCCTAGCATTAGTTTTTGCTGGGACCCACTGAACTATCCTGTACCCTAACTTCCTGGCCTCCTCAACATTCCTGCTAAGGAAGTCAGCAACATAATGGCCGTTAGCTTTCCTTAATTCTTTAATGTTGCAGCACTCCATAAGGCGTAGGCCACCGGCCCTCAGGCCGTGGTTGATGTCGGTCTCCTCAACCAGTACCTCAATATCGCATTTACTGCAGCCTAAATCAACCTCCCTAAACCCTAAATCCTTATTGTCTGGGTGGTTCGGGAGCCTCAGCTTAGCTGGTCCAGAATAGCCTCTGACCAATAGCTTAACGGGCTTCCTGATTACCGCCATCAACCTAACTGCCCTGAAATCAATTAATTTCCTGTTTGTTGCAGCTATATTATCCCAACTTACCCTAGCATCGGTTGACTTAACACCTACCTCAAGCATTAAGTCCCTTATCGCTTCAGGCTCAATCCCTCTCCTCCTTAATGAGGCTATAGTCCCGAACCTCACATCATCAGGGCCTGAGAACTCTTCCGGCCTCCCCTTAAGAAGTGACTTAATCACTGACTTACTCAGAACTAACCCCTCAAGATGAAGTCTCCCCAAATTAATTACTTCAGGGTAGGTCCAGCCGAAGTAACTGTATAGGTACTTCTGCTTAATCGTGTTTATAGAGTGCTCCTTCCCCCTAAGTATGTGGGTCACCTTCATCAGGTGATCGTCAGTTCCTGCAGCGAAGTTATAGGTTGGCCAAGCAACGTATCTCGACCCAACTATTGGGTGAGGGTACTTATCAGTATCTATGATTCTGAAAGCAACCCAATCAATGACTGATGGGTCAGGGTGGTTTAGGTCTGTCTTAACCCTTAATACGGCATCACCCTCACCGAAGTAGCCCTCAATCATTTTGTCAAATAGCTCTAGGTTCTCGTTAACGGACTGATTTCTGTGTGGGCATGGCTTATGAGCTAACTTAAGCTTCCTGAATTCCTCCTGACTGCAGAGGTCTACGTAAGCCCCTCCAGCCTTAATTAACTCTTTAGCTACTCTGTAGTAGGTCTGCATCCTTAATGACTGAATGTATTCCTCATCCCAACTTACACCAAGCCACCTCAGGTCCTCCTTAATTTTTCTGTAGGCTTCAGGCATGGGTGGCTTGGTTTTCGGGTCTGTGTCCTCAAACCTAAGTATCATGACGCCCTTATACATTCTTGCGTACTCGTGGCTGAGGATGGCAGGCCTTGCGTTACCTAAATGAATGAGGAAGTCTGGATTGGGTGCGAACCTAGTCCTAACTACCTCACCCTCCCTTAGGTTAGGTAAGGGGGGCAGCTCCTTAGATTCTTCCTTACCTCCTACCTCAACAATAAGTTCTGGGTAGTTCTCCCTTAACTCCCTCTCCTGCTCTTCAAGGCTTAATTCGTTCACCTCCTTAACGACTTCCTGAACAACCTTAACCAGCTCTTTAGCTCTCCTCCTTAACTCGGGGTGTCTCCCCAAGACCTTACTTAGTACTGGGCCATGAACTGCTCTACCTCCGTGCTGGTATGCATTCCTTAACGCGTAACCCCTTATCTCTCTAATTAGTTCCTCATTAACCCACTCCTCACTCAAGGACATCACCTTACCTTAATGTAGAGCCTTATTTTCTGGGTCCTGCCTTCAGGAACTTCCTGAATAAACACTATATCACCCTCGAAGGGGGTTTTAATCGTTCTTTCCTCACCCTTTCGAGTGACTAAGTAACCTATCTTCTCCCACCTGCTTACGTGCTGGGCGTCATCCTTACTTACGTAGACCTCACTACCACTGAACTCTACGACCCTCACCTCATCACCCTCCTCCAGAACGATGCACTTACCTAACCTCTCATTACATACCTTAATGCTTTGCTTAACGATCCCTTCAGGAGTTAAGTAATTGCTTAATTCCTCACACGAAAAACCAGTTTCTTCACCTTCCTTAACGAGGTAGCACTTGGTTGGTTTGTAGTACCTGCTTAATTCCTTAATGTCTTTAAGGACTTCCTCAGTGGCTGACTTAATTCTGCGTGCCTCCATCAGTATTTCCTCTGAGTTATGTAGAGAGCTAACTTCCTCAACATCTCTTTAGCTTCCTCATCAACAGGATGAGTTGATTGGAGTGCCTGAAGTCCGCTCTCAATGTATTTCTCAGCAAGCTGGTCAGCGTACTCCACAGCCCCCGTAGACTTAATTAGTTCTGCAGCCTTCCTTAACTCATCCACTGAGGCCTCCCTATTACCTAAGGCATTAAGGAGTTCCGACCTGCCCTCATCGTCCAGCCTACTTAACGCGTAAATAACGAGTATTGTTTTCTTACCTTCCCTTAAGTCGCTGAAGACCGGCTTCCCTAAGACCTTCTCGTCACCGACCAATCCAAGAATGTCGTCCCTTATCTGAAAAGCTATTCCTATGTCGCTACCGTACTCAGTCAGTTTCTCGATCTCATCCTCAGGGGCGCCAGCGATTAGTGCACCAATAACTAAGCTGCTCTTGAAGAGCGCTGCAGTCTTCTTGAAGACCATTGTTATGTAGTCATCTACTGAGACATCGACCTTCCGCTCGAAAGACATGTCTAGGGCCTGACCCTCAGCAACAGTTACTGCGGCCCAAGACAGCTCCTTAGTTGCGGAAACTATTCTTCCTGGGTCAATACTGTAGTTAATTAACCCAGTTAGGGCCTCGAAGGCCTTAGCGAAAAGCAGGTCCCCAGCAATTATTGCCATATCGGTGCCGTAGACAGTGTGGACTGTTGGCACACCCCTCCTTAATGTGTCCTTATCCATTATGTCGTCATGTATTAGGGTGAAGTTATGGAGTATCTCCACTGAAGCACCTGCCTTAATCCCTAAGGACTCACTTAACCCATACATTCTGCCAGCAAGGGTTAGTGCTAGGGGCCTTAACCTCTTACCTCCTGCCTTAATTAGGTGCATTGATGCCTCGTAGAGGTCCTTAGGGTCTCCCTTAACTAAGTCAGCAATAACCTTATTCACTCCTTCAGCTACGTGCTTAGCGTACCTGAGTAGGTCCTCAAACTCGTTCAAAATTAAGCACCAATTCCTTACGTGTGAGGGGGTTAATTAATGACTGCTTACTTAGGTACTTCCAGACCTCTTGAATTAATCCATTCCTTAAGCAATGAAGTAATAATCACTGGCCTTGCCCTAAGATCCCTTAAGTCCTTAGCCCCAGCAAGCATTAAGGAGACCTTAAGACCATGAATGAATGCCTCAACGAATTCCCTTAATTCCCCGTTGAAGTAGGCCTTAATGAATGGTCTGGCCATACCCACTAAGTCAGCACCTAACCTAAGTGCCTTAATGGCGTCTAAAGATGTTCTCAAACCTCCCGAACCAATAATTACTGAGTCCGGCGCTGCATTCCTTGCCTCAATGATTGAGGCAGCCGTAGGTACTCCCCACTCAGCCAGGAACTGGGCTAATCTTTCCTTCACATGGTCTCCTGCCTTCCTAGCCCTAAACATCTCGACAAGAACCCAGTTAGTCCCTCCAGCACCCTCAGTATCGAAGTACTTAATGCCTAACCCCCTGAAGTACTTGACGACCTCGTAAGAGAGTCCAGCACCAACCTCCTTAATGATTATTGGGACGCTTAATTCCTGAATTAATTCACTGACTTTCTTACCTAAGCCCTTGAAGGTCGGAGTTCCTTCAGGCTGAACTGCTTCCTGAGCCAGATTCAGGTGTATGGCTAGGGCATCAGCCTCAACCATATCTACGGCCTTAACCACGCTATTTATTTCGTACCTAACTACCTCAGCAGCACCTAAGTTAGCTACCACGGGGATTTCGGGAGCTACTTCCCTAACAACCCTGAAGGTATACTCAAGTGAAGGATCTTCTACAGCAGCCCTCTGGCTACCTATGCCTAAAGCAATGCGGTAGTCCCTGGCTACCTCGGCCAAGGCCCTATTGATTTTCTCCGTTCCTGAGGCACCGCCAGTCATTCCCGAAATAATTAAGGGTGTAGCAAGCCTCTTACCCAAGAAATCTGTCTCCAGCCTCACGTCATCGAGGGATATGTCTGAGTAAGCAATGTAGGGAATAAAAACGTACTCAAACATTGTTGTTGATGGACCCTCAACAGGCTTATTGAGAACTATATCTATGTGCTCCAGCTTCCTTACTGAATTCTCTAAAACCATATTACCGTACCCTCCACCTTACCCCTTAAGGCATTATATAGGTTGCCCGGAACCAGACCATTAATTACTGAGGCCTTAACCCCCTTAATACCTAACTCAACAGCTACCTTAACCTTCTCTAGAGCACCTCCAGTAACGCTTGAGGTTACCTCACCCTCAATAGCCTCCCTAAGCACTTCATCAGCCCTAACTTCCTTCAGGAGCTTGGCTTTAGGGTTCTTCTTAGGGTCGTCAGTATATATTCCGTTAACGTCGGTAGCGAAAACGACTTCCTTAATGCCTAACTCCTTAACTAACTCCCAAACAAGCATATCCCCAGAAATAACCTCAAAACCCGTTGAGGAAGGGATCACGTCCCCGAAAAGGACTGGGGTCACCCCCTTACTCACTAATTCCTTAACTGCATCCACGAAGCATTCAGGAAGCTTCCCCCTAAAGAAGCAAATGCTTCTGGGAGGTAATGATGCTGCAGGCACCTCAGAAGATAGGAGGGCCTCCATAACAAATGAGTTAAGCATCATCATGTAGTGAGCCACTCTAGAGAAGCACTCCCTCCTTAATTCCCCATCACGAGTCAGGCATTCCTTAACCAGGTAATGTCCGAAGGAACCACCACCATGAACAAGCACTAGCTGATTGCCTGAGTCCCTTAAGTAATTACTTAGTTCCTCAGCTAATCTCAGTATTGCAGGTATGTCTGCGTTTAAGGGCCTGTTTTTAGGGGCTATTACTGACCCGCCCACCTTAACTGCCTTCACCCTCAAGCACCTTAATCCCCAATACCTCAATAACATATGCCTGCCCTAAACCCTTAACCACTAGCCTTAAGGCCTCCTCATCAGGTAACGGAACTCCATAAATCAGGTGCCAGAGCGAATTAATTAGGCGTGTAGCCCTAATTAATTCATGCCTGTCCCTCAAGGATTGGGATGCCCTAATTATCGAGATTCCTGCTAGGTGAGTTATTACGTCAGGCTCCAGCGGCTCAACATAATTCATCACCTCCTTATCTATCACTTCATAATCGATTAGTGCCTCAAGACCTAACTCAAAGGCCCCCTCACCCTCTCTCCACAGGTAAGGCCTACTGAACCTTACGTAATTCCTTAATGCCTTAACTGAGTCATCAACCCCTATTCTCGAGTCAAGGACGTTCGCCGAACGAATTAGTGCTTCATCAACCTCTCCACCAAGGATCTCGAGAACAGAGTTCGTTACTGCCGCATAAAGAAAGGAATCAATAACTTCCTTAGTCCCGTAGATCTCGACCTTAACCCCGCCCTCAAACCCAGTTACTTTACTTAACCCATTAATGAAGGCAGCTACAGCATTAACTAAGTCGTCAGTGACTGGGCCATTGAGTTCCAGACCCTCACCACCTAAATCCACAGTTACGTCGAGAACTACTGAATTAGTTGACTTAACTATTAGGACGGGGTTCCTCCTGCCAGGGAGCGGGACATAAGCGAGAGGTAATCTCTCAACGACCTCCTTCCTCAAGGAGTACTTCTGTCTCCCCTCACTACTCAAGAACCCTACCCTAATCTATGGTTCGTGGGGAACTAATAACTGCTAATTAAGTGAGTTATAAGGAATACCTCATTAAGGAGTAATCACTTATGTATCCTTACTGCAGCATAACCAACTACCCAAGCCTTCTCACCGGTTATGTCGCCTGATGTTGCGTGCTTAAGGACTTCAGCCTCACCGTACCCTAATTCCTTAGCCACATAAATTAACGTCATTACCGGACCCACACCACACATGCTTATGTTTTTATCGATTACGGTTGAGTAAAGGCCTTCAGGATCTAATGAAGTTATTTTCTCTAGAGCTAACACATCCTTCCTCACAGCTAGCTCATGGGGTTCGTAGTGGGTCATATCGCTTGATGCAATAATGATCGTGTCCCTCCCTAAATCCTTGATTGCCTTAACTATTGCGTTGCCTAAGTCCTTAGCCGTTTCGGGTGTCTGGTAAAGCATGGCTATAGGAACTATCTTGAAGCCCTCCCCAAAAATATACTGTAGGAAAGGCAGCTGAACCTCCAGGGAGTGTTCCTGCTCGTGGGCCGCAGTATCTGCCTTAGCGAACCTAGATGCCTTAAGGATGCCTTCAGCAAGCTCCTCATCAACTCCTACACTACCTAAAGGTGTTCTCCATGATCCCTCAGCCCACACAGCCACTGAAGCGCCTAGGCCTGTGTGATTAGGTCCTATAAGTATGAAGGTCTCAGGCCTGCCTTCCTGAGCCATTCTGTAGTATGAGTGGGCAGCTACCGGGCCGCTGTATACGTAGCCGGCGTGAGGGACCATGAACCCAAGGCTCTCTGGGTTACGTTCCTCTGAAGGTTTCGGAACGATTCCAGGACCTATTGGGTGACGGAAGCACCACTCAATCCTTTCCTTAAGCTCTTTCGGGTCAGCATCGTAGAACTGTCCTGCGAAGGCGGGCTCCCTAACTCTCACCTAACCGTCACCTTCGTCTCGAAGGCGTCTGGACCTACTGGGAGCTCGCCCTTCATATCAATAACTCCTCTCTCCCTAAGGACCTGCCTAGTGAGTAACCAGTAAATCAGTGCTAGGGACTTCCTCCCCTTATTGTTTGCTGGTATAGCTAAGTCAATATCGCTTAATTTGGCGTCAGTACTGACTATAGCCACTACTGGAATACCTATCTTCGATGCCTCAACAATGGCTTGCTGATCTACCCTCGGGTCGGTCACGAGAAGGACTTCCGGCTCTATGTAGTGCTTGAGCCTCGGGTTAGTGAATGTTCCTGGAATGAACCTACCGACTATTGCTTTAGCACCAGTTAATTCAGCGAACTTCCTTACTGGGGTGAACCCGTACTGCCTTGCTGAGACAGCAGCAACGCTCTCGGGCCTATACCTAGCTAAGAACTTAGCCGCTATCTTAATCCTTTCATCAGTCTTCCTTATGTCAATTACGTAAGGTCCTTCAGGCTTCTGCTTATATATGAATCTACTCATGTGTTGCGTGCACATATGGGTACCTATGTGGACGCCGGCCTCCAAATACATGTTTATGGGTATTAGGAGCTCAATTGATGCAGCTCCCTGAGGGTAATTCCTTCCTTCATCCTCAGCCATACTCATCACGCCCTCTTTGTGTACATGACCATCTCATCAATTAGGTTTACGTGGGATATGAAGACCCTCCTGCAGCAGTACCTCTTAACGCCTAAATCATCAAGGACTTTCTTAGGGTCTTCACCTGCCTTAACCCTATTTATGAAGGGCTCCCACTTATCTCCTATTACTGCCCCGCAAGTAGGGCACCTAACTGGGAATAGAACCACGTACGATCACCTATATGATTTCTGCCTCCATCTTCTGGCTGAGTACCTCATCCACTTCTCTGGCTCCGTCTGCCTCGGATCGCCTGAGAGCATCGTTTTCCCGTACTCCTTAAACAATATCCTTAAGTCCTCCATCCCTGAGTAAGTGACTAAGCCCCTAGCTATTGCTGTCCTCACGGCCTCAGCCTGAGCCATGAAGCCGCCTCCCTCCACCTTGACCTTAATGTCTAATGAACCCCAGATCCTTTCTCCAGCAAGAAGCAATGGCTCCATCATCTTCAGCCTAGCCATCTCAACAGGCCATAACTCAATAGGAACTCCATTAACCCATACCCTACCCTTGCCCGGCTTAATGACCGCCCTAGCTATGGCTGTCTTCCTTTTACCTGTAGAAATAACTACTTTAGACACTTCCGCCTTACTTGATGCTGCACTCATCCTTTCCACCCGAGTGCTTTAGCTACCTCACCTAAGGTAATGTATTCCCTACCTAACCTTGATTTACTTACTGACTCAAGCTTAACAACCTTTTTCCCCTGAAGCTCTGAGGGAACACCAACATAGACTTTAAGGTTAGTTAATGCGTCATAACCTTTCCTGAAGTTCTTGGGTAGCATGCCCTTCACTGCCCTCTTAAATAAGGTTATTGGTGACCTAGGCCTTTTAGGAGATCTTTTCTGGGGGTTCCTTAAGGTCTTTATCCTCAACCAAACCTTATATCCCTCAATAACTCTCCGCCTCTCCCCACTAAGCACTGCCTTCTCAGCATTAATTACGTAGACCCTATATCCTTCCTGAAGGGCTTTAGATATGTAGGTGCTTAACCTACCTAATATAACTCCATCAGCATCAACAATTACCGTTCTCTTGAGCCTTGGCTTAGCTTCCTCACTCATGCTATCACCCTAACTCCCTTACCTTTGGGGTTCTCAAGTATTAAGTCTTCAATAGTTAGGGCCCTCCCCCCAGCATCCTTAATCTTCTGTATTGCTGTCTCGCTGAATGATAAGGCAGCAACAGTGACCTTCTTACTTAATTCGCCAGCACCCAATACCTTACCGGGAACAACTACTGAGTCACCTTCTGAGGCATGTCTTTCTATCCTCGAGATATTGACAACCACCCGCTTCCTGGAGGGCTTACCTAGTAATTCAGCAACGTAACTCCATACTGGAGCTTCATTCTCTCTAGCTGCCTTCCTTAAGGACCTTATTAGCTTCCTAACCACTATGTTTGTCGGTCCAGTCCTCCTCATTCAGAACCCACCTCCACGGCCTCCTCAATAGATTTTAACTTACTTATAAGGTCTTCTAACTTAATCATTATTTCCTTAACAGCAAAAACAGCTATTGTTTCGGGCTTGAGAGAACCTGAGGACTCTATCGTCAGGTAGTACTTTTCTTCCTTATGACCTAACCTTACTGCGTCGTAGGGGCATGCCTGAACGCACTGCCTACATAAGTTACATAGTTCTTCCTTAACAACTAACTTACCTTCACTCATGGTTAGCGCTCCAGTAGGGCAGACGTTCGCGCACTCCCCACAGTCAGTGCATTTGCTCCAATCAACCCTTACTTCAGGAACGTAAGTAACTGTAGATATTGTGGCGGGAGACCACTTAATGTGTTCCTTACCCCTACCTAACCTTGCGTAAGCCTCTAACTCAATCCTTTGATTAGGCCCTAACTTAACTATAGGTATTCTCTCATGAACGGGCTTAACTGTGGGGTCAGTTAATGGCTTGAGCTCATCAGAATAAACAGTCTTTATTTCGTTTTCCCCAGCACTAGCCTCTAAACTAAGGACCGCATAGCAACTAAGGTCCTCCTCCATGCCTTCCTTACTGCATACTTCAGGGGGTTTGTACTTCCTTACAGCCTCCTCAGAAGTTAGGGGGATTAACCCTATCCTATGAGCTATGAATTCGTCATGAAGTACTGAGGTATTGGACCTGAAAACCACGAAGTCAGTCGCTATTGTGGGGACATACTCTAGCGCAGCCCTCCTGACGGCATTAACTAAGTGAATGCCTACTCCCTCAATAAGTAGCTTAACGTGGTTCTCGTCCTTCTCAACCACCTCTATCTTAACTTCAGCCATCAGCAAACACCATTAGACTCTCCTGCCTCTCCTGCCACCAGGCCTCCTCGTAGTGTCGTGAGGTATTGGCGTAACGTCCTCGATCCTGCCGATAATGAATCCAGCCCTAGCTAATGCCCTGATGGCTGCCTGAGCTCCTGGGCCGGGTATCTTAGGGCCGTGACCTCCTGGACCCCTTACCTTAATATGGATTGCTGAAATACCTTTCTCCATAGCCTTCTGGGCTGCCCTATAGGCGATCATCATAGCAACGTAAGGGGAGGGCTTCTCCCTATCCGCCCTAACGACCATACCTCCAGACATTACCGTAACCGTTTCTGCACCGCTTAAGTCAGTTATGTGGACTATTGTGTTGTTGAATGAGCTGAATATGTGGGCGATCCCCCACTTAAGCTCCCTAGATGTGAAGGCCATCACGACTCACCTCATTCTGCGGGTGCCTGAGGGGCCTCCCCCTCATTCTGGCTCAACCACTCCCTAACTTTCTCAGCCATCGGTGAGCCCGGAGCAATATCTATTAAGTCCTCCTCATCCCTAAGAACTAAGTATCCTGGCGAGGTAACTCTCCTACCACCAATGGCTATGTGCCCGTGAACGATCATCTGCCTTGCTTCATATATTGACCTAGCTAAGCCCTTCTTATAGACGATACTCTGGAGCCTTCTCTCAAGTATGTCGTCAACAGTTAACCCAAGGATTTCGTCGACAGTCCCTTCCTTACTCTCTAGGAGGCCTAACCTATATAGCCTCCCAACTAACTCGACCTCCCTCTCAGCCCTTACTTCAGGAGCTAATGACAGAAGGGCTTTAGCCCTATCCCTAATTCTCCTCAAGTACGTTTGAGCCCTCCATAACTCCCTCTTATTCCTTAATCCGTACTTACCGACTAACTCCATCTCCTCAAGCAATCTCTCCTTAATCCACGGGTGTCCGGGCCTCTCCCACTTCTTCCTAGGTTTCTTCGGGTCCCCCACGCAAATCACCTCTTCTTAGATACTCCAACCACAGGTCCTAACCTGCCTGTAGTATGGGTTCTCTGCCCCCTAACCTTAAGTCCTAATTGATGCCTTATCCCTCTCCAGGACCTAATCCTCATTAACCTCTCAATATCTTGTCTCGCAGCATAGATTAGGTCAGCACCAATCAGATGCGTGTCCTCACCTGTCTCGAAGTCCTTCCTCCTGTTGAGGTACCATGAAGGGATGCCTAAGCCCTTCAGATTAGTTACAGCCCCCTCAACCCTAGAAACATCTTCCTCGCTCAGGTACCCCACCCTCAAGTGGGGGTCTAAACCTAATTTCCTAATGATGGCTAAGGCCGTGTGGTAACCTATCCCCTTAATCTTAGCTAGCCCGTAAGGAAGGAGCAGATCACCAGGTATATCTATCCCAGCTATCCTGACTATGTGCTTATATGTCTCTTCAGGCATACCGTTAAACCTCCTACCGCACCTACCAACCAAAACGGTATTCAGTATTTTAAGCTTTAAATGTTGAGGTTTTAAGAAATACTGAAGTGGTTTGCTGTGGGTTCAGACATTAAGAAAGCATTCATTCACCCTACCGCAGTGATTGAGGAAGATGTTGAGGTAGGTGAAGGTACGAGGATCTGGCACTTCGTTCACGTCAGGAGGGGGGCTAGGATAGGTAAGAACTGCAACATAGGTAAGGGGGTATTCATAGATGCTGGGGTCAAGATAGGGAATAACGTGAAGATACAGAACTTCGTTTCAGTATATAGGGGGGTCACTGTAGAGGACGACGTCTTCTTAGGGCCTCACGCAACCCTAACTAACGACCTATACCCAAGGTCGTTTAACGAATCCTGGGAGGTTGTCCCCACAATAATAAAGAAAGGCGCTTCAGTAGGTGCTAACGCAACAATAGTTGCTGGAGTAACCATAGGGGAGTACGCGATGGTTGGTGCAGGTGCAGTAGTGACTAAGGACGTCCCCCCTCACACCTTAGTTTACGGTAACCCAGCAAGAATTAAGGGCTTCGTCTGCTTTTGTGGGAGACCACTAAAACCCGAAGATATTGTGGAGATAAGGGAAGACGCTGTCGTGTTTAAGTGCAGACACTGCGGTAAGGAAGTTAGGATACCTAGGGAGCTCTACGAGAAGGTAGTTTAGGGAGGAGATACTGGTTAAGGTAATTAAGTCCTCCTCAACCAATAATCGGTGGTTTAATGCCTGAGGAGGTCTTCCGTAACGACTTAATTAAGGATATCGTGAGCAAATACAGGAGGCTTTGGGCCTTAAGCCATGCTGAGAGCGTCCTCTCGTGGGATATGGAGGTCAACATGCCTAAGGAAGGTATTGAGGAAAGAAGTACTGCCTTAGCTGAGCTATCAGTACTTTCCCACGAACTGCTCTTGAAGCCTGAGTTCCTGCAGCTCGTTGATAAGGCTAAGGGTGCCGAGGGACTTAACGATTATGAGGCCGGCGTCCTGAGGGTTCTGGATAGATCCATAAGGATAGCTAAGGCCTTCCCCCCAGAATTCGTTAGGGAGTTAAGCGAGACAAGAAGTAAGGCAACCGCGGTATGGACTAGGGCAAGAGAAAAAGATGACTTCAAAATGTTTGAGCCTTGGCTACAGAAAATAATTGAGTTAGCTAGGAAAGCCGCTGACTACTTAGGCTATGATGAGTACCCCTACGACGCCCTGCTCGACTTGTTTGAGGAAGGACTGAGGACTAGGGACCTAGACCCCGTCTTCAGCAAGCTAGAGAAGGAATTACCTAAGGTGCTTGAGGAAATCATGAGCAGGAGTTGGGCACCTAAGGAACACCCACTGGAGAAAGAGAAGTACGTAACTGAGGACATGAAGGCAGTGAATAATGAAGTCCTTAAGCTCTTGGGTTTCCCGTTAGGCATGAGGTCAAGAATGGATATATCACCACACCCCTTCACCACGGAATTCGGGATTAAGGACGTGAGGATAACCACAAGGTATGAGGGCTTCGACTTCAGGAGGTCCTTACTTGCCGCAGTACATGAGTTCGGTCACGCCCTATATGAGCTCCAGCAGGATGAGAGACTCATGTTCACTCCCATAGCTGGTGGTGTATCATTAGGTATTCACGAAAGCCAAAGCAGGTTCTGGGAGAACATAGTGGGGAGAAGCAAGGAATTCTCTGAACTCATCTACCCGATCCTTAAGAAGCACCTGAGATTCGTCAGCAAGTACGGAGTTACCGACCTACATAAGTACTTCAACATAGTTAGGCCTGACTTCATAAGGGTTGAGGCTGATGAAGTAACGTACAACTTCCACATATACTTGAGGTTCAAGCTGGAGAAACTAATGATTAACGAGGGAGTTAAGGCCTCAGAACTCCCTGAGTTATGGAACGACGAAATGGAGAGGCTGCTGGGAATAAGGCCAAAGACGTATAGGGAGGGAGTCCTTCAAGATATTCACTGGGCCCACGGAACAATAGGTTACTTCCCAACCTATACCTTAGGTACTTTACTGGCTGCGCAAATAAGGGCACACATAATTAAGGACATATCTAACTTCTATGGCCTAATTAAGGAAGGGAAGTTCGACCCAATAAAGAGCTGGTTGAGGGAGAAAATACATAAGTACGGATCCATATACCCGCCGAAGGAACTCCTGATGAAGTCCTTAGGTGAGGGAGTGAATCCTGAGCACTTCCTGAATTACTTGAGGGAGAAGTACTTAAGCTAGTTTCCTGGAACACAAAATAATTTTTAATTCTTTCCCCACTTAATTCGCGGTTATTAAAATGGGTTTGGAATGGGATGAGAAAACATTCACTAAATTCACATACTTAAGCGACTTAAGGATATCCCGTGATGGCTCAATAATTACTTACACATTAACTAAGGCAAGCCTCGAGAAAGACAAGTACGAGAGCACAGTCGTTATTGAGTACTTGGGTGAGGGGGTCAGGAAATACATAGATAACGCATCCATGGCTAGGCCCTCACCGAACGGTAGGGAGCTCTTGGTCGCAAGAACTGATGAGAAGAGTCATAAATCAACGATCCTTCTTTATGAGTTAGGGACACTCACCTACAGGAAGTTAAGGGAGTACGAGAACCTAGCCGGTCTTGAGTGGAGCCCTAACGGGAGGTTAGTGATGGCAGTAACTACCAGGAGGAGGGGGGACGAGCACCTATTCTTTGAGGACAGGACGCCCGTCTGGTTCGACAGTAAGGGATTCCTTGACGGCGAGAAAGGAGTTATTCACGTCCTAGATAAGGACTCCGCAGAAATCCTTGATGAGGTCACAATAAATTACTTCCTCATGCCCTACTTTAAGCCGGCCGTCTGGCATGGTGAGGAGCTAGTTTATGCGGTCCCTCTAGAGGAGAACCCCTACAAGCTATTTGATGCCTACATTCATGAGGTCGGTGGGAAGTCAGAGAAGATACTTGATAGGGCGTCCTTAATGCCTATCCACTCAAACGGGAAGGAAATCCTTATGCTTGGGAAACCAAGGAAGAAGTTCCTGAGCGAACACGAATTCCCTTACATCTGGAGGGATGGGGAGCTTAAGCCCCTAGTTGAAGGGATTAAGTATGAGGTCGCCTCAGGAGCCCTTGATGCTGGAGGGAACGCTTACCTAACGCTTATGGAAGAAGGTAATGTACCCCTATACAAGGCCGTTAACGGAGGACTTAAGGAGTTAGTTAGGGGTAATCTGACGGTTACTGAGTTCGACGTGAGTGACTCAGGTAAGGTTGCTTTACTCATGGAGACCGACACTAAGTTGGCTGAGGTTCACGTGCTTGATGGGAGTGAGCTCAAGCAACTTACTGACTATAATGGGCCTGTCCTTAAGGCATTAGGCACGCAACCGATGAATCACTTCAGGTACGATAGCTTAGGGTTAAGCATTGATGGCTGGTTCATTAAGCCAGGTAAGAGGGCTGAGGGAAGTAAGGCTCCTGTCATCGTTTTCGTTCATGGAGGACCTAAGGGTATGTACGGATATAGGTTCAGGTATGAGTTCCAGCTGATGGCTAGCAGAGGCTATTATGTGGTGTTCGTTAACCCCAGAGGCAGTGCAGGCTATGACGAGGAATTCGCCCTTAAGGTCCTTAACAGGACAGGCCTTGAGGACTTCCAGGACATACTTAACGGCGTAAAGGAATTCCTTAAGTTAGTTGATGACACGGACCCTGAGAAAATAGGCATCACGGGAATAAGTTATGGTGGCTTCATGACTAACTGGGCAGTCACCCAATCAGACCTATTTAAGGCTGGCGTTAGCGAGAACGGAATAAGTTACTGGTTAACGAGCTATGCTTTCTCAGACATAGGGTTATGGTTCGATAAGGAAGTGATTGGCAATGACCCACTGCATAACGAAAACTACAGGAGGTTAAGCCCCTTATTCCATGCTGACAGGGTTAAGGCCTCGCTCCTCCTAATACATAGCTTAGAGGACTACAGGTGCCCCCTAGACCAGAGCGTGATGTTCTACCACGTCCTTAAGGCGTTAGGTAAGGACGCATACATAGCCGTATTCAAGAAAGGACCCCACGGCCACAGCATTAAGGGAACGCCTAAACACAGGATGAAGCGCTATAAGCTAATCATGGAGTTCTTCGACAGAAAGTTAGTGAGGAACGAAAAGTTCGACGTGGATGAAGTCCTTAAGTCCTTCAAGAAGAGCAATTTTTAAGCTCCCTAACTCCTCCACCAAGGGTTTAAGCAACGGTTGAGTTCGTAGGGCATAGAAGCAACTCCCTTAACAGAATAAGGCGTTACGTGAGCGCCGGCGTCGACGCTGTGGAGGTTGATGCCGCAAGAACGAGCTTCGGGTATGTGGGGGTATGGCACCTAAGGAATGAGGAGTCATTCAGTAAGAACCCCATATGGATAAGTTACAGGAGAGTTCATGAACTCCTCAGGAGCGCTAAGATGGATGGGGTTTTGGAAGGGCTTCACCCACTCCATGACCTACTGAGTAGGGCGGAAGGCCTTAAGGGAGTCATGATCGATGTTAAGGACCCTGGAATATGTAGTGATGTTGCTGATGCAGTCAGAAAATCGGGCTTCAGGGGCAAGATCTACTTAAGCCTTAAATCTCTTGATGAGGTTGAGGAGTACAGGGCATTAATGCCTGAAGCACTCATCCTCGGAAGCGTTGATAAGGCCGTTGAGTTAGGTATTTCGTTAATGAGGGCCTACAGGCTAGACGGATTGTCAGTAAGGCATGAGTTAATCGATAAGTTCCTTATCGATTCTATCCATAAACTTAATGGCTTAGTTGCTGCCTGGGTAGTTAATTCGAGGGAAGAGGCCGAATCACTGGCTGAGTTAGGCGTTGACCTAATAATAAGTGACTGCCCCCAGAAGCTCGATAATCTGAAGAACGCCTGATTGAGGCCGGCATCATAGTATGAAGCGCCCCTTAATCCTTACTCAGCACGTACTTATAACCGTGCTTATAGATCTCCTTAGTTCCTGCCCCCAGCCTAACTAATTCAGCCACTGTTGCCTCCTCACCAGAATCAACTCGGAATCCGGCAACGTAATGGATTCCCGCCCTAAATAGTGGTTCAGGCTTAACGCTTCCTGTCGCACCAACGAGGGCGAGCTTAGTTCCTGGCCCAACCCACTCAATTATTGAGTCGAGGGTATCATTAAGTAAAGCAGCACCAGAAATTATTGCCGCACTAACTCCTCTAAGCACTCTAGGGAGTAATGTATCTGGTAACGCATCCCTCCTCCTAAGTTGGTCCCTCTCAAAAACGTGGACTTCCTTAACCCTCCTCCTGAGGGGATCTATTAATGGGGTTATGTAACCCACCACTGCAACAACATCCTCCTTACCTAGTGGCATTAAGTCAAGGACATCTATTCCCTTAGCATCATTAGGAACTTCAGTTATTGCTGAGGTTAACGCGTTAAGTGCAGCCATACCTAAAGCCCTACTCACGAAGTTCTCTGAAGTGACTAAACCACATAATCTGCTTACCTCCACACCCTTGACGCTAAACACCTCTAGAGGTAGGCGAGCTATGTCCTCGGATGGAGTGTAGGACAGCCCTATGAAGTACTCTGAAGTGCTTAAATCCTCAATCATAACGTACGTGTACTTTATACCTACTGCTGCATCAATGACCCTGAAGCCATTCCTTAACCTCCCAACCTCACTTAAGACGTCACGACATACTTCATCAAGTATCATCAGCTAGCCCCCTTAAAGAATGTGAGGGTACGTTAAAACTAATTACTTAATTAATAATAGGGCAAAGCACCTAGCCCCAACGAGAAACTTCAAGGCCGTTACCGTGGTAATGGAGAATGGGCCGATTTACATTAACGAGGCTTTATGAAGTTTTAGAGGAGCATATAGAGAGAATAAAAGAATATAAGAAAATTTCCCACCTCTGCCCATAATAGTTCATCACTAGACCATTAGCTACAAAAATATTAAAATGCTTCCATGAAGTGTTGTGTTCGATTACATATTAGTGGTGATGAGAGCCGGTTTCTTTACTTGCTAACAAACATATCGCAGTGATATTCCTCCCGGGCCCGAGCCATTAAAACCCTCTTCTTTTCTATTGCGTTATTATCGTTGAAAGCTTTTATTTTTAACAATGAAATATTGGTGATGATTATGACTGATGAGCCCTTGGGGTGAAGGGTGAAGGTTGGTAGGAGAAAATAAGGGGAGCAGGGTATCCTGTTTTGCAGCTTCCCGTCACTGGATTGGAAAATCGCGAGGCTGGTGTATGATGGAGAGCGATTGGTTCTGACACCAGCCGAAGAAGAAAAATCCAAGGGGGAATTATAATGAAGAAGGTGGCTGTGGTGATTCACAAGAGTGATAACGTAGCCACTGCATTAACTGACTTAAGCAAAGGGCAGGAAGTAATTGTGGATATCGATGGCGAGGAGATTAAAGTAACTTTATTAGACGATATTCCGTTTGGGCACAAGTTTGCAATAAAAGACATCCCGAAAGGAGAACACGTGATCAAGTATGGTGAAGTCATTGGGAGAGCAACTAAAT
>JALWQN010000064.1:9244-19604 GCA_027083115.1 Desulfurococcales archaeon | reverse complement strand
CTAAGTAATGCGTACCAGAAAATCTTGGATGGGATGGCTGAAGTTACTTTAGCTACAGCATTGCTGAAGTATCCTTTAGTAATGAAGTTTGACCTCGATGCTGGTGATTTAAAAGACATTTTGGGCTTCCTTGATTATATATCTAGAAAGGTGGGGGAAGGTAGGTACATAATCTTAACTATTGGAAATAACTGGAGATTCATAATAGGATTAAACAACCCTCAGAAGGAATATACACCATCCTTTATTTCCCTTTTAAGGGGCGAGAGACTATTGGGTGAGGAGGCTCTTAGAAGAATAAATAGCCTAGAACCGAAAGAGCAGGTTAAGGTAATGGTCTTTAGAATACCTGAGGGTGAAATGAGTGCCCGGAATTAACTTAACCTTATCTTTTAATTCCTTATCTTAACGATTATCTTGTGGGTATAATTGATAACCCTTACCATCCTTGGTTTTGGAGGCTGGTTAAGTAACCCCTACTATGGTCAGTCAGGATATTTAATTCGGACGGAGGAACTAAATATTCTGTTGGATGCTGGGGAGGGCACCTACAGGTCTTTAAGGAAATGCGAAGGACTAAGTGCTAAGGACTTAAACTATGTTGTTTTAACTCACTCTCATGGAGACCATGTCTTGGGCATCCCTACAATGCTTCAGATGGCACTCTATGAAGGCACAAAAATAAGGATTCTGGCAACAGAAGACACCATAGCTTCAGTAAAGAACATAATGAATAGCTTGAAAGTGCCTAACTTTCTAAGTAGTGCTGAATTTATGGAGCTGCCTTATGAGGGTAGAGTAAAACTCAATAACTTAGTAATTAGGGTTTTTAGAGCTATTCATCCACCCCCCTCAATCTCAGTAATTCTAGAGCTAAACAATACTAGGATAGCCTATAGCGGGGATACGTCACCTAATAAGAATTTCCTTAAAGCAGCCGCCGGATCTAACATCCTTATCCATGAGGTCTCTGCAGCAGAAGATAACGCTCAAGAGGCCCTAAAGTACGGCCATACAAGCACTCTAGACCTGGAAAATATAATACTTACTGCCCGACCGAAACTCTTTCTACCTACGCACTATTCAGTGACCCCCCCGCCAATAAGGTGCGACTTTAGATTTACTAAGTGCCTGACACCCTCAGTATGTGGAAAATACATTATCGATCACTGAAAATGTTAAAATAGTTCGAATAAAATACTTAATTGTTTACTAAGTTTTTTGAGTCTTTGTAATAATCATTAAAACCTACCTAAAGTTAAATATATAGTTTTTCTTCTTCATACCTATTGAAACAAAAATACATAGATTTAAAGAGATAATTAAATTTTTATACTTTTTAATAAAGTATATCTTGGTAATTAAGATGACAGAAGTTAGGAGAGTACAGAAGTTTGGAAGATCTACACTAATGATTTCTCTTCCCTCAACCTGGGTTAAGTCGGTAGGTCTGTCTCCCGGGGACACTGTAGGTATTGAGGTTCTTGAGGATGGAACACTTAGATTAGCTCCCTTAAGCATGATGCAGAAAAAGAAAGAACGTGTCCTTAGAATTAGGGTGAGTCAAGCATCTTCTGAAACTATGCTGACTAGGGCAATCTATGCCGGATACTTACTAGGTATGGACTCCATAATTATTGAGAGTGTAAGTACGGTTCTCTCAGAAGAGCATCTTAAGATAATCAGGAATTCGGTTAATAACTTAATTGGTGCTGAAATAATAGAGAACACACCTAGTAAGATCTCCATTCAAGTGCTGATTGATGCAAGCAAGTACTCTGCCTCCACAATAATTAGCCGTATGGCTAATTTAGTTAGATTTATGATTCAGCATATTGAGATAGCTGTCCTCGAAAACAAAAGCTACTTACTTAATGAGGTTATGGAGCTAGAGAAGGAAGTAGATAGGCTTCATGCTTTAACAGTAAGGCAACTTCTACTCTCCCAAATGAACAGAACTTTAGGCAAATATTTAGGAATTAAACCATCGCTAGCTACAGAATATAGGGGGGTTGTGAGAGCCTTTGAAGAAGCTGCTGATGCGCTTAATGAAGCGGCAAGCATACTGATAAAGGGAAGGGAAGATGTCATCCTAAAGCTTCGGGATAGGAGCGAGACTCTGAAAGAATGCTTAGACACATTACTACTGATAATAGACAGAACAGATAAGGGTCTGAAATCTGGGGACCTCTACTTAGTTAATGAGGTTATCAACTTAATTAAGGAGTTCTATGGACACGTTAAGAAGTATAATGAAATGATATTCAAGAAGTTAGGTCTGGATGAGTCATACTTAATAATTAGGGAATTCATTGATAAGCTGAATGAAGTGAGTAGAGATATGGAAGCAGTAGCTGAAACAGCTTTCGATATAGCCATTGAAGAAACAGGAGAGCTCCTAGATATTAGTAAGGCCTACTTATAGAGTGAAATCAAAATAAGGGAGCTCTTTAAAAACAATCCAAACCCCCAGAGTTACCTATAGGGGAACGGATGGTTAAGTTCGATATTCCAGAACCATCAACTGATCCGAAAGAGTTAAGCCTGAAGGAAGCCTTAGACGAGTTCCTCATTTCTCTTGAGGCTGCAGGGGCCTCCGAAAAAACAGTTAAGGCCTATGGGATAGCTATTAGGGACTTCATTAATTTCTTAGGAAAAAAAGATGTGGCTGAACTTACACCAAAAGACTTTACTAAGTGGAAACTTGAGAGATTAAGGAAGGGCTTTACCAGAGGCTCTAAAGAAAAAAGAAAAACTCAGTTGACTCTCCATTACTATTCGTTATACGTAAGATCTTTTCTGAAGTGGCTTCAGGTACTAGATAATGCTCCAGCAGTCTCTAGACCTAGAGGACGAACAAAAATACAGACTCTTTCTCCTGAAGAGATCTATAAGCTTGCTAATGCAAGCAGAGATTTATTAGATATGCTAATTATTGCCTTACTTTTTGAGACTGGACTTAGAGCTCAGGAACTTCTCTCGCTAGAAACTGAAGACATAGATACCAAGAACAAGGAAATTAGGGTGAGAAATGCTAAGTACGGTGAGGAAAGGATAGTGTTTTATGGACCAATGACGGAGACTATACTCCAAAGATACCTACCAACAATCAAGGAAGGAAAGCTAATTCCTTTAAGCTATAGTGGCTTATATAAAAGACTGAAGACTTTAGCTAAGCGTGCAGGCATAGATCCAAAGAAAGTTAGGCCACATATCCTGAGACATACTTTCGCCACTGAAGCCATAAGAAGAGGACTTAACCTTATCGCCGTTCAAGCATTACTGGGTCATAAAGACATTAAAACAACACAAATATACCTTCATCTATTGAAGGAGGATCTGAGGAAGCAATACCTTCAAGCATTTGGTAGGAGACCTGAGGCTGAAGCAATTACCTAAACAACCTTTATATCCACCTTAAGAAAATAATTGAGGTGATACTTTGTTAGGTGCCATAATAGTTGGGTTTATAGTTTATGTTATTTTATCGTTGATTCCATGCTGCGGCCCTTTCTTAGGTGGTTTCATTGGAGGGCTGATAGCTGGCTACATGACACATGAAGGAGTGGGTAAAGGTGCTCTAGCAGGTTTCCTGGCCGTTATTTTCGGTGCGATAATTTCTGGCTTACTGATTTGGCTACTTCTAGCATTCTTCCACCTCTTCCTAATAGGGTTCTTGGCTGGCTTAGCATTAACTACTGCCTTAACTATTCTATCTTTTGGAGCTGCCATACTCGGGTTAATTGGAGGAGGCATCGGAGGAATCTTAGGGAAAGAGAAATGAATATAGTACCGAGAAGCGTTAAAGCGTCCTATATCCTTCAAGGCATTGATAGCTCTATAATTAAGTGTTCTAGGGGCTTACTACCTCCTGAGGAATACCAAGGAAAGCAATTAAATTACTTAGTAAAGGAATGGTGCATCTTAGCCCAATCAAGTAAGTCTGGGTGGATATGCATAACCAACAACATGAGAATAAAATTCAGCGAAGAACCCTTAATGAATAAATTGTGTCCTGGAACCAATAAACTCAGAATTATTTCCAGCAGCAGAGACTTAATGAGGTTAGAACTTATTAAGGAGCCTTGCTGGGAGAAACCCCCTGAAGGTTTTTACTTCTGTAAAAAACACTTCAATACTTACTATGGGCAGTACATAAGATACGTTTTCGGAACCGCAGAACCTAATAAAAACAATCCTTTCTTTAGACTCCCTGCTCTCCTATACACAGTTTACTATGGCGGAGAAACGCTAAAGATAGGAACAACCATACTAATAAAAGGATTCAGAAGATTCATGGAGCAACCGCATCTTCTGACCTCATTCCTATATATAGGCAATAATATTGAAGTCGTTAGGAAACTTGAGGTTGGTCTCTCTAAAAATACACCCTTAAGTCAGTCCCCAAAAACGAAAGTTAGATTAAGAGAGCTGAAGGATTCCATAAGGAAAGACCCTAGGGAACTAAGGAAGAAATTCTTATGTAGAGTAATAAGCTATTTAGGAATGGCCAAAGATAAGCCTGAATTGACTGAAGTTAAAGGAATACTGACTGAAATAAGTGCTAAGGGTTTCTACATAAATAATATTCTTACATACAACGATGAAAAACTACTTGGCTCCTTCATGCCGGGATCAGTAGATGAAGCAAACATGTTACTAAAGAATGCAGACTGCATAATAGAGTCACTTAGTAGAGGGTTTTTAGTTATGAATTGCGGAGATAAAATAATTTCTGTTCCTTATGAAATTCTTCGTGACAGATTAATTAAGATAGAGGACTTGAGATAGCCGTTAACATAAATTAATAAAAATTACTTTCTCGAAAGACCTAGCAAATTCAGAACCTTTGGCAGGAGCTCCCAACCGTGGTTAATTACCCCTAATGAGCCATTTAGCTGGCATTCCTTCTCTGTAAGCTTTAATGAATTATCTGGCCTAATTTTTCCACCGACCACCACTACTGGGACTGGGTCATCTGTATGAGCCCTAACTGAGGGCGGCGTAGCATGATCGGAAGTTATAAGTATTGCTGAGTTATCTAGATTCAATGACTCAATTAAGGGCTTAACATAGTATGTGTCGATATCTTCGATAGCCTTAACTTTTTTCCCAAGGTCGCCATCATGGCCTGGTTCGTCAGGTCCCTTTAAATGAACGTAAACCACATCGTTTTCCTCTAGTAGCTTTAGGGTTGCTTCAAGTCTTTCTCCATAGTCCTTAGCCTTATTTTTAGTTGGCGGTGGCATTTCCACAGAATTCATGCCAGTTATTTTAACTATTCCTTTCTCTACAGGCATCTCAGTGACAGCCCCGAAGGAGAGGCCATATTTATCACTTGCTTTAGGTGTTTTAGGTAGATAATTTCCAGCATCCCGCAAAAGTATTGCGTTGGCTTTAAGTAATCCTTTAGAAACTCTTTCCTTATTTATTGGGTGTTTATCCAGTATCTTAATTGCCTTCATCACAAATTCATTAACTAATTCAGCAGTTACCTTAGCCGCCTCATTGCTTTCTAGAGGGATGCACTTTCTTATAAAAGGCTTGTATCCCTTAACTGCTATAGAGATTTGACCTGAACGCCTGTAAGCAGGGTCTACATTCTCTACATTAGGGCTTAAAGCTACTTCTTTACTGCCTAAAACAACTACAGCTCTATGGGCCACAGTTGCTCTCACTTTAACGTACCCCCTATATTTACTTAACCTCATACCATCAACAGCCTTAGCTAATTCCTTAGCTTCCTCAGAGGTTAATGACCTACCTACTCTCCTATCAATAATTCTAAGGCTAGAGGGATCAACTGTAGCAAAATTAGCTCTGAAAGCAACCTCCCAACCTTCCCTGAAAGATACACCAGCACCTACGGCTTCAATAGGTCCTCTCCCTGTATAATACCTGTGTGGGTCATAACCAAGAATACTAAGCACGGCTTCATCAGACTCTGGGGCAACACCTTTTCTAACTGTGTACATAAGTCCGCAAATACCGGCCCTAGCTAAGAGATCAAGGAATGGTTTATGTGCTTTAAGATATGAAGTTACTTCATCAGTTAACCTATCTGCCGCACCGTCTAATACCAAGTAAACCAGTTTCAACTTAAACCACCAAATTAATCACTCGGTTAAGGATTTTAACCATTTCCGGTTTAAAACATTAAACAAATAAGTTTAAAAACCACCACCTAACTGTTTCAGGAGTGAATTGCATGAATATAAGCTTAATAATAGGAATAGCCATAATAGTAATAATAGCTGCTGGGATTGGAGCATACTATGCCATGACTTCCCAAACACCTGCTATAACTCCTACCTCTAGCACAACAACAGAGTTACCGACAACACCTGCTACTACTAGGACAACCACAACAACAGAAGCAACTACTTCTCAAACAATATCAACAACCTTACCCTCAAAAACAACAGTCACTCATTCAACAACTACAACGACATACTCAACAACATCTTCACCTTCGCCAACCGCTACCTCTACAACAGCCACCTCACCGAAGACAACAATCACATCCACTTACACAACGACCGCGACAACTACTACGACATCAACAACATCGACGACGACAACTGTGTCCCCAACAACCACAGCTACCACAATAACCTCTACTACCACTACAACATCACCCGGCCAATACATTAATACTACAGGGATAACGGTGACTGAACTACTGAAGACCTTTAGGTACATTAAAATGAGCTTCAGTTACTATAATGCCACCTCAGATGAAACTATGACGGACTATATTTCTCTATCACAAAAGAGTGTTGTACTAAACGGCCAAAGCGCCATTGAAATAGATTTAATATTGAACTCCACAGAAAGTGGAAACCTAACGATGTCAATATGGACTTCACCCGATTATCAACATATACTTCAGATTTCGTATGCAGGACAAACATTTAGTGGACCTCAAGCAGAAATTATGGGTAAACAAATCCTTCAGGGCTTAGATAAGGCACTTTATGTGACTAGCTCAGCTGATTTCACGTTTCGGGTAGCTGAAGGAGAGGCTCAGCTGGTTGCCAACGGGTGGACTGTTAATGACTTCCATCAAACTACGGTAACGATTAGCAACCATAATTATGAGGGGTATTACTATAAAGTAAGCAACGTTAATGATGCTAACTCGGATGTCTCATTGGCAGAAGGAAAAATAGCAAAAATAACGACCACCGGTTATTATCACGTTTATCTCCATCTTCAGTTAAAGAATAAAGACCTCTTTACCTTAGAAATAACTGAACTAGAACCTCTCTAATAATGATTAACCTACCCAGCATTACCTCAAAAAATTTTTGTTTAATATTTCATACTTCCTTAATCAATCAGTCCTAAGGATTATTCCATAAGTTCAATACCCACCACGTCTAGCTCCTTATTGACTAAGGCCTTGAACTTCAGGGCTTGCTCAATTCTTTCTTTCCTAATGAATGAGAGCGAATCATAATCAACAATACCGCCCTCTTCAGCGCCAATCAAGACACTCTTAACCTCGTATATTTCCATCTGCATTTTCTCAGTGAGTTCGACATTAGGCATCACAGATATTATGATGACTTCATATTTCAGGCCCTCTCTAGCCTTAACGAACGAACCCAAGAGGGTCTCAGCCAACTTAGTCTTCAAAGAATCCACCATTTCTGGCACAACAATCAAGTTACTCACCAGAAGATATTACTTAAAGAAAAATTAAAATCACTCATTTATTTTAACATCTATTTCTTGATTTATAAAGATGCCTAGAAACTACGGAGTTACTTATATATATCTGGGTTCATCGATTTCATTTTCTTAATTAAAGATTCACGAGCAGGAAATAATTCTTTTCTTAATTCTACTGCTTCTTTTTCCAGAGATTCTATGAATTTCTTACCGCCCAATTTTTCAATGATTCGATTATCGTACCATTCCTTCGTTCCTACGCTCCTAACGGCTTTAACTACTGCAATACCAACGTTCGCGGCGTCCATAACTCGATCGATTCTTTCTAAAGAACTACCAAGCCCTGTATAATAAGCTAGGGCCCAGGGAGGTATTAGGAACCCCATAGAGTTGAAAACCACCATAAGGTAAGCTATAGTCATTATTTCCCCTGAGTCACCACCCACAACAATAAATCCAGCGGGCTTTCCTTCAACCCAAGACCTACCTTCAATTAAAGCCATATTTTCGAACACAGTTAATTTATCTATTAAGTTCTTTAATTGGCCCGAGGGACCATACCAGTAGATCGGCGTAGCTATAATCAGAGCATCTGATTCCTTAATCCTTTTAAGTACTTCCCAAGAATCATCATTTCCTAAGCAAGGGGGCCTACACGCTTCTTGTTCGTCACTTAGGCAGCCTTGGCAAGGCTTAATTTCGTAATCATAAAGATCTATGTATTCAATATTTGCTCCAGCACTCTCAGCCGCCTTTAAGGCAACCTTAAGAAGCTTAAAAGTATTGCCGTATTTCCTGGGCGATGAATTAATGCCTAAAACACTTATCTCCAAACCCATACCGATCCCTATAAAATATTAAATCAAGGGTTTATAATGCGAAATCTAGTAGGACTTAATCAAGACTGACTAACGCCCTTTCCAGAGCTACATAAAGATCTCCAACCTTAGTTAGAACAGCGTATAAGTAGTCCTCATTCACACTACCGGCTTCAATAAGCCTCTCCCTAAGCCTCAATATCTCATCTATGAGCTCAGCTTTATCTTTACCCACGTATTTACTCACTTTATTCACGCATGAAGAAAAATTCTCCACACCAGGCAAAGAACGGCAGAAAATCCTTAGTACTGATCCGACCTCTATAAGTAAGTATCGCATTGATAACGACTTCATAATCTCACAGTTCTTCAGGTTAAGGACTTGCTCCACATGAGACATTAGCTCACCAAGTACTCCTAAGGCTTCTCTGGCATCATTCATATTTTCACGCCTTATCTAAATTACTAAAGAAAATATTAGATGTTTCAAACTAATAATTTTGGAGAATAGTGGCAGAAACGTTGGTTAAAGTAATAGCTTTCTGTGTTGGCTTGTGTCTTTCTACGACCTAGTAACGCTTATATGCATTGATTCTGACATTATCTTGATCTACCTGCTTAAGGGCGATGGGAGCTCGGTGCCACTGAGCTCGACAGACACCCATGACCCAATGACTGGGGAGACGAGGCAGAACCAATGGAAACCGTGTCAATAACATTACAAAAAGACACAGAATGATACGGTTAGAGGAAGCGGGTGAGGGATCAGTAATGGCTAAGGAAATTGCTGAATTAATTAAGGAAGCTTTACTTACTGCAGGAGCTAAGAGAGTAGCTGTAAGGACAGAAATAGACTGCCTACTTTTGGAAGCGGATTTTCTAGATGAAGTAATCATTTCAACAATATACAATCCACCTAAGAGTAACTTTTACCTGGTCAAAATCACTCCTGCTTCTAAGGCGTACGGGCTTCTGAAGGGATGTGAAGCACTAAAATATACGCCCTACGGCCTTTACGCCTTAATTCAGACGTACTCCGATTTAGAGAAGGTTATTGAGAAAGTTAGGAAAGTCTTGAAATTAAAGGATGTTTGGAAGTAAATGTTTTATTTAAGTGGGTATCTATTTAGTTCTTTTCTTGGGGTAGTAGGGTAAGCTTCAATTATGTATCCCTTACATTCTAGTTTTCTAGCTATGTAGGGACTCACTAAAAGTTTCCCATCCCTTAACACAGCTAGACCTGAATGAAGCAATTTGCTGTACTTATCTTCTCCTTGGCATTCACGAATCTCAGCCCACTTAATAACTCCGTCACTTAATTCCTCATAAAATTGCTTAGTTCTTAACCCCCTTCTCCACATTCTCTTCCTGAACTGATATTTGTCCTTATATAAGGCTGGACAGAAGTGTACAGATATGTTAAGCCCCTCCTTGGCAACCCACTTCAATAAGTTAATAGCTGTTTCTTTAGAGCCTTCTGCAGCCACCCCGTACTTTGGGGATGGCTTGTAGCCCCTCATAATCAAGGATTCATAGTTCGTTTCACTGAACTCCAACTCATTCAGATTAATGAAGCGTATGCCTAATTTAATTGCCTTCATGACAAGATTTTTAAGGAAATCATCAGAGCCTGGTAGCACCGGATTCTCTATAGCAACAGTTAAATCCGCTTCCTTAGCTAATTCTAAGGCCCTCCATGAGTGTTCCCCAGTTACATGTATCCTGAGTTCATCCAGACCAGCCCTCACTAACTTCTCCAATTTATTCTTATTTAGCAGGATTCCTGAAGTATATAGGTGAATATGGTATTCAACTCCAAAGAATTCCTTAAGGCTCCTAATGACCGAGATTGTTCTGTTAAACTT
>JALWQN010000064.1:0-9234 GCA_027083115.1 Desulfurococcales archaeon | reverse complement strand
AAACTTAGCTAACGGATCACCGCCTGTTATCCCAGCTCCTTCAGAACCTGAAATTAAGGATTCAATAACAATGTCATTCAGATCCTTAACCTTAACCTCGTTCACATACATGACGTCAGAATTTTTCCTCCATTTAGAGATAGGACAATAAAAGCATTTTTCTGGGCAAACCCCAGTCACAAAAACAACTGTTTTTAAGCCATCCATACAGAGCTTACATCCCTTAAGCAGGTCACCGACCCAGCACCCAAGATCCTGGCATGAACCCTTAATTCGCTCGTCCAACATTTCTTACACTAGCACGTCCAAAGTAATTCATTAATCGACAATCTGTAAATAAATACCTTGATTCAGCTCTATTGTTTTTCCCTCAGAAGATGGACTACCTGTCCTAACATCAATTACTTTATGTAAGTCCTTTAAGTCCCTCTCTATACCTTTAGCTTCCTCTGGTATGTAGAGTATCACATTAATCGGTTCCCTTAGCTTAATACCGTTCTGTTTTTTGTATTTCCATACACTTGAATTTATATTCAGCAAATACTTAATTAGCTTAGAATTTCCTTCCTTATAATTCAATTCTTCATCAGTCAAGGTCTCATAATGAACTCCCTTACTTGAATACATGCTTCTCCATATGTAGTCAGTAACGAAAGGCATTACAGGAGACATTAATTTAATTATTAATCTGAAGACCTTATGTAGGGTGCATCTTGCCGCCTTCACTTCATCATCCGAGTAGTTGCTGCCTCCATAAGCTCGTGATTTAACCGTCTCGAGGTAATTGCTAGCAAAAACGTTCCAAGCTAGATCGTAGACCTCAGTGGCTGGTTCATAAACGTCTAGTTTCCTGTAAGCATTCGCAACCTTATTAGCAATTTCCGAGGCGTAACTCAACATCGCTTTATCAATTTCTCTAAAAGCGCATTCTTTAGGTTCCTGAAAGGACGATATAAACCTCCCGATATTTATTAATTTCGTCGCGAAAGACAAGCCCGTTTTAACCAAATTCTCGGACCATCTATAATCGCTTCCTAACTTAGATGCTGTGGCTGCCCAGTATCTAAATGCATCAGCACCATATTTCTCTATGAAAGGCATCGGGTATATTATATTACCTAGGGATTTATGCATGGCTCTTCCTTTAGGATCTAAACCCATTCCACTAATCCTAACCCATTTGAATGGAGGTTTACCTGTCAGTAACCAAACCCTTAAAACGGTGAAGTAGAGCCAAGTCCTTATTATTTCATAACCTTGAGGCCTTAAAGTATGCTCTAAAGCCTTTAATGCGGCTTCCTTATTTTTCAGCCAACCAGTAACATAAAGAACAGATATTGATGAATCAAACCAAGTGTCAAATGTTCTTCTCTCACCCATAAGCTCTGATTTTGGCGCTCCACACTTAGGGCACCTATTTACAGGAGGTTCATCCTTCCAGGGCCTAACATACTTGCCTTTTTCTCCTAAAACAACGTTACCGCATACCCTACACCTCCATATAGGAATTTCCGCACCGTAAACCCCGGTCCTTGATATGGGCCAATCCATAGATAACGACTTAACCCAATCAACGAATTTTGTTTTATGTTCCTCAGGAATGAACTCCATCTTATCAGCTACTTTCAGAATTTCATCCTTAAAATTAAGTTGCTTAAGGAAGTATTCCTTCACATGAATAAACTCTATTGGCGTCTTGCATCTCCAGCACACAGGGACTTCATGCTCTATCTCCTCAGCCTTAATCAGCAATCCCTCTTCCTTCAGTTTCTCGGCAATGATTTCCCTTGCTTCATTAACCTTTAAGCCCTTAAGAAAGCCAGCATGTTCGTTCATTGTACCATCCGGATTAATTAATACTGTGGGCTTCAGGTTATTCTCCCTAAAGAACCATATGTCCCTGGTGTCTCCATAGGAACACATCATAGCTAAACCTGTTCCGAAACCTGGATTAGCGTAGGCGCTTTCAATTATTGGAATTACCTTACCATATAACGGTATAATGGCATGCTTTCCTTTTAGGTGCTTATACCTTTCATCATTTGGATTATATATCACGGCTTCACAACCATTAAGCAATTCTGGCCTTGTAGTAGCTATTATTAGGTCTTCTCCACTCTCAGCAACCTTATATTTCAGGTAGTAAAGCTTCCCTCTAACTTTCTTGAACTCTATTTCAGCCTCTGAAAGTGATGTTCTGCATCTAGGGCACCACGCAACTAGTTTCTCAGACTCATAAATTAGGTCTTTCTTCCACATATCAATAAAGGTTGCTTGCGTTACTTTCCTGTATTCTGGAGAGTCCGTCCCGTTCTTCAAGTAATTAAACCAACACCCTAACCTCCTCCAGATCTTGATCATATCTGCTTCATACTCGTCAAGAACTTCCTTAACCATAGATAGAAATTTCTCCCTTCCCTCAGGGTCCTTAGCTATTTCGTGAGCTAAGATACCGTACTTTTTCTCGACCGTTACTTCAGCTGGAAGACCATTTCTGTCAGCATAGAAAGGAACAAATACCTTATATCCTAAAAGCCTCAATCCTCTAGCAATCATATCTATTTGAGCATAATGACCTGCTTGAGCAACTCCCCACTTACCTGAAGGGTATGGCGGAGGAGTATCTATCATTATGTATTTTTTGTCTCTCAGAGGATCTATTATGTCCTCTCTAATGCCTTCCTTTCCCCATAATTGAAGTATGGACTCCTCCGGCTCAGGGCCCCATCTCTTCAGCTTTATTTTAGGCTTCACTACGTCAGGCAAACGAACACCTTAGGTTTTCTTCAGTACTAACTTAATGAACTTTACTAAGTGCTTTGCTTCCTAAGGAGCTCTTTAGGAGGTTGATAAGCTATGGCCGCAGCGCCAATAACTACAGCTAAATCTCTAAATGGCGTTATCACTAACTCAGGAAGTGAATTTGTCACATAATACTTAACTATGTTGAACACCTCCTTCATAAAGTCTTCATTATTTATAGCTATAGATCCCCCAACACTAAGGACCTCAGGATCATAAACATTTATCACTGACGCAATGCCTGCAGCATTAATTTTCTTAAGTTCCTCAACAATAATTGATGAATACCTATCACCTCCACGCCATAAAGTAAAAAGCGCTTCAGGATCGCCATACTTCCTTACTAATCCCCTTATTTCCGTATTGGAGACTTTGGCTACTTTATGAATTACCTCATTAACAAGATTTCGTATGTTCTTTCCTGAAGCGAATGCCTCCCAATGGCCTAAACCCCCACATCCACACTTAATGCTTGAGGAGTAATTAAGCACTATATGGCCCACTTCGTGGGCGTTACCGTCCTTACCCAATAAGATATGCCCATCAACTACGGCTCCTGCACCTATGCCTGAACTTAGCGTGAGATACACTATGTTTTCTTTACCTTTGCCTGCACCCCATAAGTACTCTCCCCAAACAGCAGCCACACAATCATTAACTACGTACGTAGGTAATTTCAGCTTACTTCTAATTGGTTCCAGAAGAGCGAAGTCCCTGATGAGGTTATTAGGGGTGTTTATTACTTCACCCGACCTAATGTTCAATGGGCCAATAGTTCCTACACCAACTCCTTCAATTCTGGAAAGCATATTTCTTCCTAGCTTATTTATGAGCTTAATGACTTCATTAGCTATTGTCTCTTTATTTCCCTTATGTGGTGTTTTACTTTTAACATACTTAACTACCAAGCCATATTCGCTCACTAGACCTACCCGAAGGTTCGTGGCACCTACATCAATACCTAAGTAAAGCACCAAGGTCACCTACTTACGGAATCAATTACTTTATCAGCTAATTCTCTAGGGTTATTAACTACTATTATTTTGGAGGTTCTCCTATCATCTATGTATGGACTGAAAGAACTTAACCTATCTGTAGGCATTCCTGAACCACCCAAAACAAAGACATTCTTTCCTTCAGTGTATGCAGTAACTACTTCCTGAATGCTTCCTGAAGCACCTCCAAGAGCTACAAGTACGTCTGAAGTCCTAACTAAGAAAACGCTTCTAACCCTAAAGGATGTACCTGTCTTAATAACTATGGCGTCCTCAGGAAAATAAATGTCTTCCATCGACTCAGGCGGCATAATAATCACCTTAAAACCTATATCAAGGGCCTCATCAACTATGTATTTCATTAGCCCCCAATAACCCCCTAAAACTAAAGCAGTTTTATCTCGATCTGCCCTCTCAGCCAGCCTAGCAATAAATTCTCTGGTACCCTCAACCAACGTCTCCGAAGGAGAACCTGAGTAAGCAGCTATACCAACATATTTCATGATTTATTCCCTTAGGTTAATCCTCACGCAAAAATATAGGCTTAATTAATCCTTTACTGAAGTAAAAGCTTTTAAATATCGTTTTATGGTATAAAACGATTAAAATGAAAAAAGCCATAGCACTAGTACTGACTGCGATGGTATTACTTACTTACTTATCTTCACTTACTACTCTTCATTCCCAAACTCAATATAAGGTCAATGTGGCGGTAACCTTGCCCTATTTAAGCCATGTAGTTAAGATGGTTGGTGGAGACAGGGTTAAGGTAATTTCCCTTATTCCTCCTACAGCTAATCCCCACAGTTATGAACCTCCTGTGAATGTACTAATATCAGACTTGAGTAAGGTCGACTTAATATTCATGACTGGACCTTCCCATCTCGCTATAGAAAAGAGAATAGAGGAGCTGAAAAACTCTGGCATTATTAAAGCCAATATTATAGATTACCAAAACTATGAGGAGTTCGGTTTAAAGCTACTTAAGAACCCTCGAACTGGTTTAATAAACCCGCATGGCTACGTATTTAGCTTAAGTGGCCTTAAAGCTATAGCTATTGCTGTAGCTACATCACTTTCAAAAATAGATCCTGAGGGAAGTAGTTATTATAAATTAAGGTTGGATACATACTTGCAACTTCTTAAGGATGAATCAATGGTCTGCCAGCAGACTAAGAACTTAAATGTCATCATAATTTCTCCGGTTCTTCAGTACGTAGTGAGTGACTTAGGCTTTAATATCTCTTACATGCTTCTTCCTAGCGTGGAGGTTGAACCAACCCAGCAGGACCTAAGTCATTTGAAGGAACTATTGTCTTCAGAAAGGAATGCATTAGTTATAGGTAGTGACGTAATCATTAGCAAAGACCCAAAAATTCTCCAATTCCTGGAAAGCATTAACGTGAAACCCATAGTGATTCCTGTATCAAAATATTCGCAGTCACCTGAACTTATCTCTGCAATATTAATTAACTCAGTCACTCAAGAATCCAGAGAAACCACTATACTGAATCCCGAAGGTATCATAGGAATTAAGTCATCTTTACTTATTGCGGGACTAGCTGTTGAGGCAGGAGTTATTGCTGCCCTTTTTGTTCTCCTCTTTAGGTGGCGGAAAGCAGTGATTGAGGCACTCTGTAAGAGCTATGGAGTTGGTGACAGAAATGAATAATGATGTCTTAGTTAAGGACTTGGAGACCGGCTACGGAACTAAAGCAGTCATTAAAGGGTTGAGTTTCAGGGTTAAGTCCCCTTTCTTTCTAATCATTATGGGGCCTAACGGGGCGGGAAAAACAACCCTATTACGAACCCTTATCGGGTCCATTAAGCCTATAGGTGGTTCGGTAGTTCTTTACGGTATAGTTCCATGGAAAGATAAAGCGAAAATAAGAAGTATTGTCGGTTATGCGCCACAAGTTATTAATATTCGGGAAGAAGTTCCTGTTACTGTCGAAGAAGTTGTTGGTATGGGCCTTCTCTCTAAATTACCTCCACCAAGATTGATTTCAGGCTCACTCAAGAATTTGATTAAGAAATATCTTAACTTGGTAGGACTTGATGGATATGAAAAAACATTCTTTAATCATTTGTCAGGAGGGCAACAGAAGAGGGTGCTGATAGCTAGTGCCTTGATAAGGAGGCCTAAGGTCCTTATTCTTGATGAACCTGGTTCTATGTTGGATTTTAAGGTGAGATGCGAGCTTTCGCAATTAATTGAAAAAATATTTCAGGAAGGCATGGCTGACGTAATAGTCACTGCTCACGATATACCTCCTTGCCTTTCTATAGAACCTTACCTACTTCTCCTGAATAGAGATAGGTATGCCTTCGGAAGAATTAGTGAAGTACTTAAGAAAGAAATTTTGTCTAAAATCTATCCCGGCATTACCGAGAGCGAAGGACTAATTATTCTGGGTGAAGACCATGTCAAGCCTTAATGCCATGAATTTCATAATCTACTCAACAGCATTAGCTAGTGGGTTGCTTGCTGGAGCAATAAGTCCTTCCTTAGCGTATAGTAGATCAATATTACTGGGCATCACTCTAATGCACTCAGTTCTCTCAGGGGCTCTCTTTGGGGTATTTGTTACCGCAGTTATTGGTTTGCCAGTAACTCCGGCTCTCTCTGCTGTCCTCTTCGCGATAACTTTCTCCATACTCACTGCAGAAGCTGTAAATAGGGGAATACCTGAAGATGCTGCAATATCGTTAGCGGTTAGCGTTTCAGTAGCCATATCAATAATATTTACTTTCCTTGTAGCGTTGCATGTGCCTTTAGGTGTGAGTGCAGCAATGAGTTATGTCTTTGGTATCTCCTCTGTATTAACGATTAATGATTTTCTTAGAGTAGTTATTTCCTTAACCCTCGTAATGCCTCTTGCACATCTATTCTGGTATGAGTACAAATTCATTTCCTTCGATCCTGAAGGTGCGGAGGCAATGGGTCTTTCAGTAAGGTTTTACAGGTATCTATACTATGCTTTAGCTTCCGTAGCCGCAACAGCAATAGCTATGACTTTAGGGGTCCTACTTACCCACATAATTATATCTTTACCTGGCTTATTCGCTTTAAGAAAAAAGTACGTATATCCTTATAGGTTAAGTTACTTAGCAGGAGTGACTATAGTTATGGGTGGTTATCTTATATCCTTACCCTTATCGCTCCCTCCATCAGCAGGAGTAGGCATTCTAGCATCAATATCTCTACTTTACCTCTTTGTGGGTGGCAAGAAATGAGTTGCGAGAACCTAAGTGTCAGGGATGCTGACTATCTTATAGCCTTATTTAAGTGTGGTGGTGAAGCCGGCCTTACAGATGTCTGCAGAGCACTTAAGGTAGCTAAACCAACAGTTTCCTTAATGATGAAGAAGTTAAACACTGCAGGACTTGTTAAGAAGGTGAATAACAAATATGCATTAACTTTTTTAGGCAATAAAATAGTGAAAGAAATTGTCTGGAGACATACGGTAACTGAATGGATGCTTGTGAAGTCAGGATTAAACGTGAGAGAGGCATGTGAAGTAGCTAGGAGAATTGAGCTTTATATACCCCTAAAATCGCTAAAGAAAATTTGGATAGCGCTTGGCGAACCAATGAAGTGTCCCTGCGGTTATGAGAGCTCAGGAGACAATGGGACCTGCCGTCCAGTCCACAATTAAAAGCCTTTATCATAACATTCACAAAAATACGGCTTCTAACTACCTGTTGTTGAAATAAATTAATTAAATAGCGTAAATAAATTAATTAAATGCCTTTCTCTTCAACAATCCGGTGCTACAAACAATGACCATAAACGCCTCTAGACCACGTATAGTTATTGAGCCCCCAGGCCCGAAAGCAAGGGAATGGATAGAGAGAGATAAGAAGCTCTTGTCAACCTCATTAACAAGAACCGCTCCTTTAGTGCCTGAAGAAACCGAATATATATGGATAAAGGATGTTGATGGTAACATCTACATGGATTTTGGCTCAGGCATTGCTGTCGTTAATGTAGGTCACAGACATCCTAAGGTAGTTAAAGCCATTAAGGAAGTTGTTGATGAGTTAGACCACACAAATTCTTGCGATTTCTATAATTACTTGCAAGTAATTTATGGGGAAAGATTAACTAGGTTAGTTCCAGGAAACTTCCATAAAAGGATCTTCTACGGTAACTCGGGCACAGAATCCGTTGAGTGCGCTCTTAAGGCAGTAAGGTGGCACTCACCGGGAAAGCCATATATAATAGGGTTTGTGCCTGGCTTTCATGGCAGAACCTTCGGGTCTGTGGCATTCACCACCACTAAATTAACAGCTCGAAGAAGGTTCTTCCCCTTCATGGGTGGAGCAGTTCATGTTCCCTTCCCAAATACTTACAGATGCCCCTTCAAAGGCCTTGAAGGCGACGACTGTGTAGAGGCGGTGCTCTCCTATATGGAGGACTTCCTGTTTAAGCATGTTGTCCCCCCTGATGAGGTGGCCGGATTAATAATTGAGCCAATACTTGGTGCAGGAGGCATTGTCCCAGCTCCCGAGCGATTTATGAGAGAATTGAAGAGGATGAGTAAGGACTACGGGTTCTACATGATTATTGATGAGGTTCAGACAGGATTTGCAAGGACAGGAAAAATGTTTGCCATTGAATATTACGGTATAGAGCCAGACGTAATGACCTTAGCGAAGGCTGGAGCTAATGGATTACCTTTCGGACCTTGTGTGGCTAGGGCTGAACTGCTTGAGTGGGATCCAGATGCTCACGAAAACACTTTAGGAGCTAACCCTGTAGTTATATCTGCCGCCTTAGCTGTCTTAGACGTCATAGAGGAAGAGAAACTACCTGAGAGGGCAGCAGAATTAGGTGATTACTTCATGAGGAGATTAAGGGAATTAATGGATAAGCATGAAGAAATAGGAGACGTAAGAGGTAAGGGACTAATGATAGGTGTTGAGTTCGTGAAGGATAGGGAGACGAAAGCACCTAATAAAGAATTAAGGAATAAAGTCATCGAGGAGGCATTTAAGAGAGGACTAATAATTTTGGGTTCAGGCACGTCAGCATTAAGGATCCAGCCACCCTTAGTGATTAAGAAAGGACACATTGATATAGCTGTAGAAATACTTGATGAAGCTATTAAGGTGGCAAAATCATAAAGCTAATTTTTAACATAAATTAATTAAATAAATCTAAATAAACATACCTAACCCTAATCTATATAAGGTGTTAACGTTGAGCCTAGATAGAATTAAGGCCTTGTTTGAGGCTAACTCAGTTGCTGTTGTTGGCGCATCAAGAAACCCTAAGAAGACAGGGCACATAATACTGAAAAACATTATTGAATCAGGATTTAAGGGTAGGGTTTTTCCTGTTAATCCTTCTGCTGATTTTATTCTTGGTTTGAGGGTTTTTCGTTCTTTGGGTGATGTTCCTGAGCCTGTTGATTTGGTTGTTGTTGTGGTT
>JALWQN010000063.1 GCA_027083115.1 Desulfurococcales archaeon | reverse complement strand
AGCCACAATCACTATTATTGAAAAACCTATTACTGCTAACCAATTCGAAATGCCTGACACCCTGAAAGTAGTTAAGGAAGATACCAAACCACTTAATACTTCAACCCCCATTTAATCACCATATACAGGTCTTGCAAAATGTTTACTTAAAAAATGAAGGACCAATAAATACTCTAAAACCCTAAAAACCAACTTTATGTTGGATGATGAGGGTTAAAAGCGATGAATCGTGATTAAAGGCTGGGTTCTGACATGCAGCGGATTTTAAGTGGCTCCCACATAAAAAGAATTAATATGTTCTCATCCCTCATTAGTTTTGGGATACTAATATGGTTAAGTGCCCTAAATGCGGTACTGAAGTACAGCCCCAGAAAACATGGCAGCTAGTGGCTCCTCTGCCCGATGCTGACGGACGCGTAACCATCATAGTTATGGGGTCCTTCAGGTGTCCTAATTGCGGCTATAGCTGGAGACAGAAAATCTCTACTATTAAGGTAGGGCCTGAGGGAGAAGTCGAGGTAGGGAAAGCAGCAAAAAAGAAAAGAAAAAAGAAAGAAAAGAAGAAAGAATCTAGTGGAGGGAAGGTTATAGAGATAGATTTGTCGGAGCTGTATCGTGATGAAGAACTTTAGGAGGTATATGACAGAATCTATTGAGATAACTATAATCGCTGTTGTAATAATTCTGATAATTTTGTCACTTACTAAAACGCTTATGTTTGCTGTAGTGGAAGGAAAATCTATGGAACCTATTCTGCAGACTGGCGACCTAGTGGTTATAGTTAAGGAGTCCCCTAAAGCTTTGAGAACAGGCAACGTAATTGTTTATGAAAGACCTGATGGTGAATTCATAATACACAGGGTCATCAAGATCGTTAGGCTTGGTAATAATTTAGTTGTGGTTCCTAAAGGAGATAATAATCCTGTGCCAGATGGAGAAGTTCCATCATCGTGGATCATAGGTGAAGTCCTTGAAATCAATAATGACGTAATTAAATTGCCTGGAATAGGATATGTAACCTTAAGCTTAAAGGCATTAGCTGGTTCAATAATTAAAGCAAATGCCTAAAAATACTAATTAAATTCTGCGATCACTTCCGCAATAAATAATTGGCTAGTTCCTTTGCATACTTACCCGTATTCTTTAACTTTATTAATTCCTTCAAGTAAGTGTGGAAATCGATACCTAACCTATTACTCCAACAATTATATCCCCTAATAATTCTGTCGTAGGCTAATCCATGCATTTCGCATAAGTGTAGGCTTCCCCTAATGAAGAATGCATCCTCCCCACAGACAACGCACTTGGTTTTTGAACCCCCAAGCAATGAGTTAGGACGCTCACTTTTTTCTAAGTCCTTAATACCTCTTAACGTTCTCTTAATCTCATTAAGCCTCGGTTCAAGGAAGGATATAGCCTCATCCACTACCTCCTTCCTTGAAACCTTACCTAAGCTTACATCATTCAATTTCCTTTCAAAATCTCTTGTCAAATTCACAGTAATTACTTCATTAAAGAACTTCTTCAATACCGTAGCAACTTTCCACCCAAGATCAGTAACCTCCAAACCTTTCCCAGTCCTTAGGTATCCTCTCCTCAGCAAGACATCAATTATTTCAGCTCTTGTGGCTTCAGTTCCAATATTAACGGACTCCATCCACTTAAGGAGGGATGACCTTGTGTACTTAGGCGGTGGCTTAGAGTACTTCTTAATGATGCGCACTGACTCTAAAGGTATTTCAAAACCCTCGCTCAGTCTAGGAAGCTGTTTTTCATTTGCTTTAACATACCTGTAGATTCTTAGCCAACCCCTCTCTAGTATGACTTGACCTCTTAAAGCAAAAAATAGTCCAGCACCCTCCATTAAATACTCAGTTCTTTCCGTGAGCAAGGGTTTGCTTAAGGAAGCTAAGTATCTCCGAACGATTAAATCGTAAACTAACCACTGCCTTCTAGATAGCTTCTTTCGTGGTAAGTACCCAGTTGGGTATATGGCTGGATGCGCGGGATCCTCCTTCCTACCTTCCCTAGGAACTAACTCTTTTTTCTTAAGCAGTTCTTTACAGTACTCGGCATAAGGCTTTAGCCCTGAGAGCTTCATTACAATATCTCTATGACGTAAGTCTTTAGGGAGCTTCTGGGAATTCGTCCGTGGGTAACTAATTAATGAATCAAGATATAGTGACTCAGCTATTCTTAGCGTTTCTGAGGGAGGGATTCCACCTACTCTGGAGGCCTCTACCTGAAGGTCTGGCAAATTAAAAGGTGGTGGAGGAACTGTTTTCCTAGTCTCTTTATATACTTTCGTGACTGTTAATTGCTTTTTATCCCTCAGCATTTTAGCAATAGCCCGAGCTTTAGATAAAGTCTGCGGGGGTGAAAACTTATTCTCTAATTTATATTTCGCGTGATCTATAGAAACATATACAGCAATATCTACTGTGACTTCAGGCACGAAGGTATGTCTCTCAACCTGCCTATTAATGACTTCCATCAAGGTCGGTGATTGAACCCTGCCCGCACTTAAAATCAATCTCTCGCCACTTAATGTTTTGTACATGTCCATTAGGGCCCTACTTATGTTAATGCCCCAAATCCAGTCTAGCTCATGCCTGCATAAACCTGCTTCAACCATTAATTTATCGAGCTCCTTTACGCTCGAGAAAGCCTTACGTAATTCCTCAGAGGTTAATGACGAGAACTTCGCCCTCTTAGCCCTATCCAAACCATTCAAGTACCTAATTATTTGGTAACCTATTACTGAGCCCTCAATATCATAGTCGCAGGCATTTACGTATTCCTTAGCCCCCTTACCTAATTTCTCAATAACAGCTAGGAATTTTTTTGTATGGGATGCATTCCTATCGACTTCATAACGAGGAACCCACTCATACTTAAAGACAGGGTAACCCCTGCCGTTGGGTTTAAGTGAAAAGAGATGCCCAGCAGCAGAAAGAAGAAGAGCTCTCTTACCATTTACCGATCCGATCCAGTAGGGGACAGAATAAAGCCTTGATTTATGCTTTAAGCCAAGGGCTTGAGCTATTTTTTCAGCAGCTTTAGGTTTCTCAGCAATTATCACTAGAGTGTCTCTCAATACCCTAACCCCCTCACCCTGCTGGAACCGGTAACGTAATCAGAATTAATGCAAAGTAAAGAAGACCGTAAAATAATTTCTCTTTAGGGGTTAGATAAGAGAGTGTATTCGCAGCACCTACATGAGGCCTGGTGCCAGAAATGAGCCAAGCAAGAACTACGAAAATCCCTAACCAGCTTAGGTAGGGGTAAAGGAAGGAAAATGCTATTGCTATGAGAGAAACAGCTGCTGAAGTTATAAAGTGAACCCTCCTACTGGTTAATGCCCTGAATACATGCCCTCCATCAAGCTGTCCTATGGGAAGTAAGTTAGCAAAATGAATTAAAAGTATTAAGTAAGCAGCTTCCGCCGCCGGGTTCATTATCCTTACAAACCCGGTAGGTGCAGGAATTAAGTAAGAAACAAAAATAGCTCCTAAAGGAGATATCGCAATAGGAGATAACACACCTAAGGAGACCCCTTTAGCAATAACGCCTGCTGGCAACACAGGCGATATTAGTGATGACAGATAAAGAGCCACCATCGAAAGGATAACACCAACTAAGGGCCCCGAAATACCTAGCTTCACTAAGTCCTTCATTCTCTTAGGTAAGTATCGCATCATAATTAAAGCACCAAAAGTTCCTAAAGGAGACACATACGGTGCTGGAATAGGTACGGGAAATGTTGCTGGTGTCTTAGATTTTAAAGTAATTACGTAATGACCCACTTCATGAAAGAATAGAGGTACCAGCACAGCTAAAGAAAAGGCTGTTGTTCCTAATAATATGCTGGATCCCAACGATGCCGAAATAATATTCCCTAATTTAGACATCGCCTGATTATAACCCTCCACACTCAAGTACCCTGTGAAGATTACCGAGAGGGTTGTCGCTATAAAGAGAACTGATGAAATAAGGCCGTATCTACCTTTCTTCCGTGAGGCTTTCTTGCTAACCTTAAGTATTAGGTCATTCCCAACCTTATAGAGTAAAGGATAATGACCTTGACCAACTAAATCATCGTACAATCCGGAGAAAGCTTCATCCACACTCAATCCGTTTAAAGCACCAATAATTATGAATGAGTATGTGTACTCATCCTCTCCATAACTTAGGAAAGAAAAGTACCGTGAAATTATAGAATTAATTTCATCTTCGCGCATTAGGTTGTAGCTACCTCCTCAAATCTCAACAAACCCAAATAGCTTTTTCTCAAGCTCAATCAGTTTTGAGACAGGAAGCAATTCTCTTTCTCCATTAGGTAATCTACGTATTAACGTGAAAGGCAAAACACCACGCCTTAACTCTTCCTTCGCGATCTCAACAGGATCTTTCGGCAAGTTCGATACGTCAATTAATGGAAAAGCACCTAAGTCAAGCTGTAGAGCCCTAGCAGAAATAACTCTTGCTTTTTCGTATCTAGTCAGCCTTGGTGGCCCAACCTTCACTCCAGAGCTCTTGACCAGCGAAATTATGTCTTTTTTCATCCTGAATTACCCTCTACTGCAGAACCTTTTAATTAAGGTATGAATTAGAAATATAAGCTTTATACTAACTACTTTAGATCTAGTGACTTAACAAAAAAGTTATGACGTTCTAAGTAAAGCCCTTGTTTAGTATTGCCCATACTGCCCGAAACCGCCGGGACCTTGCTCTCCTCCTTCTCTTCCCTTACCTTCTTCCTTCTTAGAGGGAGCAGCTGCAATAACATCATCTACCTTAAGTACAGCTGCTGCTGCTTCAGTAGATGCCTTAATTACTTGCTTCTTAACAGTTACTGGATCGATAACGTTGAGCTTCGTTATGTCCTCAACAATTTTACCGCCTAACACATCAATACCAGCATTTATTTTGCCTTGGCTATGCATGCTCCTTAGCTCCATTAGTGCCTCTATCGGATCGAGCCCTGCTGTCTGAGCTAATACAGCCACTATTTCTTCTAAAGCATCAGCAAAAGCTTGTACTGCCAGCTGCTCCTTACCGCCAACACCTTCAGCCCACTTCCTTAGCCTTAGCGCTAACTCTATTTCAGCGGCTCCGCCACCAGGAACAATTTTCGGGTCCCTTAAGACATTCCTAACAGCATGGAGAGAGTCGTGGAACGATCTTTCAGTGTCGTCAAGAACCATATCGCTTGAACCCCTAACCAAGATAGTCACTGCTTTCGGGTTCTTGCAGCCCTCAATGAACACCATCTTGTCATTACCTACTTTTCTTTCCTCAACTATTTCTGCGTAGCCTAGGTCGTTCGCCGTGAGATCCCTTATGCTCGTCACTATTCTTCCTCCTGTTGCTCTTTCTAGTTTCTCCATGTCTGATCTCTTAACCCTCCTTACTGCCAGTATTCCTTTCTTCGCTAGGAAGTGCTGAGCC
>JALWQN010000062.1 GCA_027083115.1 Desulfurococcales archaeon | reverse complement strand
GGAAAGAAAGGAATTGATTGATAGGCTTTTCGGGCTAGATGCCTACGAGACATTATGGGATCTGCTAGGAGATTATGTTCTGGAAATTTCGACAAAGAAGTTCGGTGCACTCTCGGTCTCTCCCACCGACACCTCAATAAATTCGTTAAGAAAAAACATAAGAAAGTATGCTACCGACATCCTTAATAAGAAAGAAGAATTCGTTGCACTCAAGGCGATAGTTAGGGAGCTTGACGAGAGAATCAAGGTCTTGGCACTAAAAAGTAATGAGTTACGAAAGGAGATAACAGATATTCAGAAGAGACTCGAAGGACTCAAGGATATAGAAAAGAAGGCTGGAGGACTTCAGGCACAAATAAGCAGCTTAAAGAGAAGATTGGATGAAGTCCGGAATAAGGAAGCTGAATTAGCTAAACTGTTGGACGAGCTTCAGAAAGAAATGCGGGACTACGAAAGGATTAAGGCTAAGGCTGATTCAGTCAACATCCTGCAGTCAATTAAGGAGCTCGAAACTAAAGTAGCCGAGTTAAAGAACGAATTAGAGAAGAAGAAGTCTGAGCTTAAAAAGCAGGAGGAATCCTTAAGTAAATTAAAGGGGTTAAGACTGAAGTACCCCTCTGGTGCCAGCGGTATTGAGGAGACTCTAAAGAATATTAAGGCACGTATTCAGGAATTATCGGTGGCAAGGGAAGCCTCACAAGCAAGACTTACTGAGTTAAGGACTACGGAAAAACTCCTGAGGGAGAGGCTTCAGGAAATTCATAAAGAAATTGAGGAGTATGCCTTAAGGCTAAGGTTAAAGCTGGGTTCTAGGGCTGAAGACATTAATGAACTAGTTAATGAATTAAGAGAGAGGATTAATGAATTAAGAGAGAATGAAGACAAAATTAAGGCCGATATAGATAGGGAATTGGCATCAAAAGCAAGAATGCTTGAGAGAGTGAAGGAGCTGGAAAACAACCTCACTAAACTCTCAGACAATTCTATGGGAGGCAGATGTCCGCTGTGCGGACAGCCACTAACTAAAGAACATGTCGAGGCACTTAAGAAGAGGTTCCTTAATGAATTGAAGGATCTTAGGGTTAGAGTCAGTGATGCTGAGGAAAAAGCAGAGAATTTAAGGAAGAAACTCAAAGAGGTTGAGGCCCAAATAAATGATTTAATTCCTTATCTCTCAACATCTGAGGATGTGCTTAGGAAAGCCATGGAAGCCCAAGACATTTCACGAAGGCTAAAGGAAATTAATGAAAGCGTTAATAAAGCAGCGAGCAAGCTAGATAGCCTCAGTAAGGAAGTAGAAGATCTAACCAATAAGGAGGAGGAATTGGTTAGTGCCTTAAAGGAAGTCTCACAGATAGAAAGCCTTAAGGAGATAGTTAGTGAGGAAGCAGTTGAAGCTTTAAAGAATGAAATTACTGATAAAGCCCTGAAGATTAAGACATATGAAGAGGAGCTTAATAAAGCCGTTAGCTCCATTTCAGATATCTTTGACCTTAGTAAAGGTATTGAGGAGGCAATAAAGGAAGCAAGGGATTCTGTAGAAAGACTCCAGGAAATCCAAGATCTTAAGGTTCAGAAAGAAGCTATAGAGAGGCAGCTGAAGGATCTTCGTGATGAAGAAATTAAGATAATAGGTGAGTTAGGGAGGATGGAGGCAGCTCATAAAGTGATTCTTGAGAAACTTAGGGTAAAGGAGGAACTTCAGGAAAAGCTAGATTCACTCACCACTCAATTAAATGAGGTTGAGAAGCAGTTATCTGGAGTTGGGAGAGAGTATGAGGTCCGTAAGACTAGGCTTTCTTCACTCAAGGAAGAGATTACTGACATGCAGGAGGACTTAAGAAGGGTTATTGACGGATGGTTTAAGGCTGAAGTGCTTAAGTGGTTAAGGACTAACGTAGTCTATAGAGATAGGGCGCCACAAGAATTAAGAAAAGCTTACGCTATGGAGGTTGAGGCACTAGTTAGGGAATACCTTAATGCCTTCAACCTACAGTATTCGGACGTTAATGTAGATAAGGAATTCAATATCTTTCTTAAGTCGCCACATCATGGAGGTGAAGAAGTAGAGATTTCCGGGCTTTCTGGGGGAGAGCAGGTAGTTGCTTCCTTAGTGTCTCTACTGGCGCTTCATAAGATAGTTAGCGGTGGAAGATTAGGTTTTTTGGCTCTTGATGAACCCACCGTATATCTGGATGACGAAAGAAGGAAGCTGCTTATAGAGGTGCTCAAAGAATTCAAGGGTGGCGAGTACATCAATCAATTAATTATAGTAACTCATGATGATGATGTCAAGGAAGCTGCTGACTCGATGTATGAAATAAGGAATGTTCAAGGTTCTTCAGAGGTTAAGGAGGTGACCCTTTACGAATAGAGAAGTTTTGGAGGTTGCTCTACGTAAAAGAGAGGATATCTTAAGAAAGTTATCGGCAAGCCAACGTAAGGAAGCGCTTGAGGCCGTAATGGATGTGTGGATTAGCTATGAGCCAAAACCAGAGAACTCCATAACCCTATCAGCAGTTGATGGCGGGCAAGGCACAGTGGAGTTCCAGGGCTTCACTCTATATGCCATATCAGCTGTTTCAATACTTTACAGTTTTTCTGCAGGTAAGTACTCATTAGGGAAAGAATTCTGGCTGGCCGACGTGGATGTTCTGCAGCCGCCCTCAAGTAGGGATAGAATATCTCTCCTTAGAGAGATTCTCGAGGTTAAGGCTGGCTTACTTAGTATTTTAGGCGGTTCAGAGCTTCTTTTAGCGGATGGGTCACTAAGATCATTACTCATTGCTCCAAGGCCTCTCCAGCATGGAAGCGAGGCAATAAATCTAAGAGAATCCATTAAGTTAGTAAATGAGAAGTTCGGAAACGACATAATAGATGAGCTCAATGATTGTTTTGAGGCAGCAATAAAAGACTATAATGAAATCAGGTTAAGGCCCTTACAGACCCAAAAAATTATCTCTGCTTTTAAAGCAATAAATGACTCCCTAATTACAGAGATAGTTACTCTCGAATATATTGAGAAACTACTAGCGTTAAGAAAGCTTATCTCAACAGCCCTCCTGAGCGGTAAAACAATTGCTTACGTATCCAAAAGGGGCCGAGCACAAAACTACTTCCATAGTCTTAGCGAAGCCCTAGGGATAACGTTGCCGTCGGACATTATGTTGTTTAATGCATTAACGGACGAGCCTGGGTTCTCTAAACCAGTAATTCCTGAAGTAATAAACCCACCTAAGTACGAGAGGATAAAGTGGATGCCTCCAGTACTTAGTTTGGACAATTTCTTTAAGTACCTAAATGTTGCAGTCACCTATGTTAGGCTAAGTAAGGGTGACCCTGTCATTAAGGTCGAGATCCCAGTCATTGGAGACCGGATTAGCGAGTCATTAATTAAGTCATTAATAAATCGCTTAGTAACCATATCTGCAGGTGGTTACCCCTACCCTCTCTACGAGGTCGATAGAGCGGCCAGAATACCTAGGAGTTCAATGCTTCAGATAATTAGGGGATTAGGTTTAAGCGCTTTCCTAACAGGACGTGAGGTGTTGGGTGAATGGATAACTTAAGTGCGGAAAGCATGATAGGTAAGGAATTAGGTAAGATAGTGGGGGAAACGAGCAGTATTAGAGCAATATTTACTTCACTCAGGCCCCCCAGAGTTGGTGAGTACGTCATTATAGATTATGGTGAGGAAGAAGGTGAAAGGAAGTTTGTGTTAGGGATTGTGGAGTCCTCACTAATAGGTAACCCCATGATTGGTGAGGAAAGCTTAAGGCCTGAAGTCGTTGAACAAGCATCTGTATTCAATGCTGAAAGACACGAATACATGCTTGGTTATGCAAGGCTTCTGTCTTGGCTGGACACGCTAGTAATAGAGGATGAAGTTAGGTATCCAAGATACCCTCCTCATCCTGGAGCTAGCGTATATGAAGCCTCGGACGAAGTCCTTAAGAGGATTTTCGTTAAGGACGTAACGAAAGGTTGGGTTAGGCTCGGTCACTTAGTTAATCATCCAAACGTACCATTCTACGTTAATGTCGACTCAATAGTCAGTAGGCACTTAGCAATCCTTGCCGTAACAGGGGGCGGTAAATCCAATGCTGTAGGGGTACTGCTCGACCGGGTAGTTAATGAGTTAGGAGGAACTGCTTTAGTGATTGATATGCACTCAGAATACTCTCAGATAGCCGGGGAAACTAAAACAAGAATAATACGGCCAGCCATACATCCAGCTAAGCTCACGCTTACAGAACTAACGAATCTGTTGAGATTGCCTGAGCAAGCAACAAAGCAGAGAATGTATTTACGCATGGCATTCAGAGACCTTAAAGGCAGTGCGGAAGCCTACAAATACCCAGAAAATATTCTTGATGAGCTCAAGAACAGACTAATGGGTTACAGAGACGATAAAAAGTACAAAGGTGATGTTAACTCAATCATTGATCTCATCAATAAAATAGATGAGTTAATTGATAATTATGGTGGCCATTTACTTACCCCTACAGCACCAGCTGATCTTGAGTCGGTCATTGAGCCTGGTAAAGCTAATGTCCTTCAGCTAGGGAGCGTCGATTACGACGTGGCAGACGTAGTCACCTACCATTACTTAACATGGTTACTTAACGAAAGAAAGAAATACATAACTTCAGGTAAGGATTCAGGTTATCCTCACCCAGTACTTATTGTTGTTGAGGAGGCCCACATCCTTATTCCGAGAATGAAGTCAACACTCACAAAATCAGTGGCTGCTCGAATAGCCAGAGAAGGCAGAAAATTTGGTGTCGGCTTGACTTTAGTCAGTCAAAGACCTAAGAATATTGACGAGGACGCATTATCTCAGACAAACAACAAGATTATTTTAAGGTTAGTTGAACCAGAAGACCAAAAATATGTTCAGAAAGCCTCAGAAACCCTCTCTGACGAACTAATGAAGATGCTTCCATCATTAAACGTTGGTGAAGCGGTGGTTGTAGGTATGATGACTGCCTTACCAGCTCTAGTAAAGATTGATAAGGCGGAAAGAAAGATTAGAGGATCTGACATCAAAGCTCATGAAGAATGGCTTAGGTTAAGAGCATCTTCTGAGGAAAAAGTAAAGGACTTTTATGAAGATCTCGGGTTTTAGGCTCTACTAGCTACTTCTGGCGTTATGAAGAATTTAAGTAACCCTCTACCTAAATCTAGTTCATCTATTTCAAGTCCTAAAGCGCTTCCGGCCGGCATCTTGATCCTGCAGCCACCAATAAGGCTTGAAGCTATCTCCTCAATACTTGGCGCATGACCTACTATTACAGCAGAACTATACTTCAGTAGATTTAGTTCTCTTAGTGAAGAAATTGAGGCTCTCTCAGGCTCAAGGGCCCAGTTAACCCTTAATTCAGCCCCACCTAGTGCCCTCGATATTTCTTCTGCTGTTTGGGTAGCTCTCTTTAGGGGACTTGTGAAAATTATTGATGGCTTAATAGGAAATAGTCTTGCAACTAACGAGACCTCCAACCTCCCTGCATCAGTTAGCTCTCTCTCAAAGTCTGACTTACCGGGCTTCTT
>JALWQN010000061.1 GCA_027083115.1 Desulfurococcales archaeon | reverse complement strand
GCCTTAAGCTCATCTTCCTTCATGCTTTTGTACTCACCTGGTGAAGGGAATCGCCCTTTCCGTACATCATCAGCAAATTTATTCAATGAATTAACTAGGATTTCGTAAGTATTGCTGTATTTTCTTACGAAATAAGGCGGATTAGGATTAAGTCCCGTAACATCGTGGAAAACAAGTATCTGCCCGTCACATTCTGGTCCTGCACCAATACATATTGTAGGTATTTTGAGGGCCTTAGTTAATTCTGCCCCTACTTCAGCTGTTGTGTTCTCTATAACGATCGAGAAAGCACCTGTCTCCTCTAAGGCTTTAGCTGACTCGATTATTTGGACAGCATCAAGAGCTTTTTTCCCTCTCACCCTATAGCCTCCTAAAACAAGGTATCTCTGCGGGTTGAGCCCCACATGTCCCATCACAGGAATGCCTGCCTTAACCATAGCTTCAACCTTATCAATCACTTCTAAACCCCCCTCTATCTTAACGGCGTCCGCACCAATACGAAGGAATTCGCCGGCATTCTTAATCGCTTCTTGCTTACTTACCTCATAACTAAGGAAAGGCATGTCGGCAACGACTAACGCCTTAGGTGAAGCATTAACTACAGCCCTGACATGATGCTTAACCTCATTCATAGTTACTTGCAGCGTTGACGGATACCCCATGATCACCATGCCTAGAGAATCCCCTACAAGGATTCCGTCAATGTTTGCTTCATCTGCAATCCTAGCCTGATAATACGTGTAAGCAGTCACCATAACTATCTTCTTTCCTTTCGCTTTGTACTTGATGAAATCAAGCGGAAGAACCTTCCCCATCTCAGACATCGTTGATTACTTGAAAGTAATCCTTAATTAATTTGTTTTACGACACATCATTCAGATCTAAATAATGCTTTCGAATTTATGCTTGCGCTCTCTATGGATTTTACAAGCAACCATAAAGCTTTATTTAGAGGGACATCAATACCTGCTATTGAGGCTCTACCCACAATAGCCCCATTAATGAAATCAATTTCGGTTCGTCTACCTGCTAAAATGTCTTGCAGCATCGACGAGTAATTATTTTTTGTTACATCAACAACCTTAACTAGTTCCTTCATCGGATCTTTAAAGACCCTTATTTTTAGTGAATCAACAACTGCCTTAACTTCATTAACTACGGAGAAAGCTAAAGTACGTAAGTACTTATCAATTAAGATATCCCCGTTCTTCACACCCCTAATTGCTGTTAGTGGGTTAACAGCAGCGTTAACGGCTAACTTAATCCATCTGTATGGCGTTATGTTCTTAACAAGCTTAACATTAATTGGTTTGAGGGGCTCCGCAACTAAATCAATATTCTCTGGAAGCTCCTTCCTTTGCCAGCCTATGTAGGACTTGCTGCACCCAGAAAACATAAAGTCATAATCGCTCTTTCTAAAGATTCCGCAATTAAGCACAAGAGCGAGAACTTCCGCTTCAGGAAGCATAGCTTCGATTGCTTCATAAGATCCTAAACCATTCTGTACGGAAATCACAGTGGCTTTTTCCTTAAGTTTTGGCTTAAGTGAACGGGTTGCCATAGGGACATCATAGGATTTCGTGCAAATGAAGGCAATGTCTATATAACCTTCAGGAATTTCGCTATAGCTAGTGAAGTAACCCCTTAAGCTTGTTGTGGCTTGATTAGATAACTGAAGACTTAAACCCCTCATACCTGCAAGCTTAGCTTTTTGGGTTGTCCTGAAAATTATGAGTGGCTCAATTCCCGACTGATTAAGTGAGTAAGTTATTAATGAGCCTACTGACCCAGGACCTATAATGGCATACTTCATTGAGGAGCCCGCCTTAATTTAGTGGGTAAGGCAGATGATTCCTTAGATAAAGTATCACTGAGAGATTTAGTTTTTTCAGGTACTTCACGGATTAACTTATTAAGCAACCTAAGCAAGTTAGTTGCTCTGTACTTGAACTCATCAAATAAACCATCATACCTGTAAGTTTCTTTAAGTACTTTAGCAATCAAGGGAAGATCCTCAAAAACTGTTTTCTTCAGGAATTCTTTATCGGCAGAAGTTAATTTCGGTTTACTACTCATGTCCCTAACTTTCTCGTATATGTTGTCAACCCGGAGTGCCTTTACCTGAAGCTCTAAAGCAAAAACTTCTGGATCATCAATCAAGAAGTTCGTGCTGTTTTCTAAGGATTTAAGGACCTTCTTAATCGCCTCCATATCAGAAAAAGTAAACCATCTTTGAGAGCCTGACCTATAAGAAGTTTCTATTATTCCATAGTCCCTCTCCATAATACGCAATAGCCGGCTAGGGTTATAATGAATACCTAACTCCTCAAGCTTCCTAACCAACCCCTTAAAGTCGAAGTGCCCTAGATCCCATCTCCCTGAGTCTCTGTATTCTTGGGAGACCTCTAGCGCAGCCTTAATAACTGCCTTACCTCTTTCCCCGTACTTCAGAAGAAATTCTGCAATTATGGACTCAGTAAGGGTAACCATCACAAACCCTATAATTCGTGGATTGTTAGGGATTATAAAAAACGAGTAACTTTATCATTTATTTCATTAGGTAAGGTAAAGGTAAATATGAAGTAATACTTTATGGTTTAAAACGACCCTAATGCTTTTAGAAGTTCATGAAGGGAATCGAGGAAACCTTTCTTAATTACTAAACAGAAAGTTAAGCTGGTCTTGGGTTTGAGAGATAACTTAGCAGTGATGATGAAGGATGTAGTCAAAAGATTCAAGAAAGTCACTGCGCTAAACAAGTTATCCTTTAAAGTTCCGGAAGGAAGTGTATATGCCTTGATAGGGCCTAACGGGGCGGGAAAAACAACCACCTTAAGGATTCTTTCAGGCCTTGTAAAGCCAGATTCTGGAGAAGTTAAGGTCTTAGGTTTTAGAATGCCTGAAGAAAAGGAGAAAGTAAGAGGCAGAATTTCTTATTTGCCGGAGGACGCCGGACTTTATCAGAGGCTGACCGGGTGGGAGAACCTCCTATATTACGCAATGATTTACTACGGGAGAGACAGAGCTAATGAAATTGCAGAGCAGGGAGCTAAAATATCTGGCCTGAGCAAGAAGGACTTGAGTAGAAAGGCTTCAGAATATAGCAAGGGGATGGCCAGAAGGGTAGCTATAGCAAGGGCCTTAATGGTTGGTTCCGAGCTAGTCATCCTAGATGAACCAACCTCTGGCCTAGATGTTTTTTCTTCATACAGGATCAGGCGAATGGTTAGGGAGTACGTTAATGAGACAGGATCTACTGTAATCTTATCTTCCCACAACATGCTTGAGGTGGAGGCCATCTGCGATTACGTGGCCCTAATAAATAAGGGGGTAATTGTTGCAGAGGGAAGCCCTGAGAGATTGAAGGAGAATTATGGCGGTAGAAATCTTGAGGACGTATTCATAAGCATTGTTGGTGAGGGGAGCTAATTGTCGCTCTATCCAGTACTTTGGAAAGAGCTAAAGGACATGTTAAGGGATGTTAGGACCCTTGCCGCCATAGCCCTCATGCCTTTAATTATGATGCCTCTCTTAGGGATTTCCTCCATATATGCTCAGCAACTTCAGCCAGGAGTTGTTGTGGTTGTTGACGACGATAAAGCCTGTGGGTCAATAGGCAATATCCTCAATATTTCTTCCTCCGAATTAAAAACACAAATAATTGATGCACTCAGGAATGGTGGATATTTGGTAATTACCCACGAAGAAAGAAACAATAAACTAGTGCCTGATCTTAAGGTTGTTATTCCTAGGTCCTTCATAGCTAACTTAACTTCCTTTAACAGAACAGCTGTTGTAAGGATAGTTAAGAACGTTGCCTCAAGCAAGGCAGATCAAGCAGTAAATATTGTTAATTCTGTATTAGCTCAGTACTCAAGAAAGGTTTCTGAAGCTAAGGTGGAGTACTTAGGGGAGCTTTCATCCATTAAGTTAAGACCTGACTCAGTACTTAACCCCATACTTACGGCCACGGTCTTCGTAGGCCCTCAAGGAGGGCAAGTAAGTTATGCTGAAAGCATAAGGATAGCTATAGCTAGATTACTGGCTTTCAGCTTAATATTCGTCACTACCCCATCAACTGCTTATATAACGGATTCAGTGATAGGCGAGAAAGAGAGGAAGACCTTCGAATCCTTATTGGCTACTCCTGTACCTAGGTGGGCACTCATAATTGGCAAAATACTGTCAACATCACTTGTTGGATTAATTACTGGTCTAGCAGATGCTGCCGGCCTCATACTGTTCTTCACCCTTCCCTCCATGACTTACGGGATTAATATGTTCGGCTACATAACGCCTTCCTTAATAGCCACTCACGCATTAGCTGTTTATTTATCCGTGCTTGCTTCTCTAGCAATAATACTGCCTTTAGTGATCAGGTCAGGTAGCTATAGGGTCGCCCAAACATTTTCCCTAATAGTGATTGGCCTTGCTTCCCTCGTTTTCTTCATGGCACTCTATGTAGACCTCGATAAGATCACACCAGCAATAGTCAGATATATCCTTTACGCAATCCCATATACTCACGCAGTAGGTATGATAGAGCATATAGTCACCAATGAATTCTCTCTAGTGACTACTCACCTGATAGCCATGTTAGTCATTATTGGAGTTTTGCTTTGGCTATCCCTTAAGCTCTTTAATGAGGAAAAAATAATATACTCTAAAACTTAAAATGAGTTTTCAATTAACGTAATGGGTCTTGGATGATGAGAAGCGAGAGACTCCTAAAGTCCCTTAAAGGAAATTGGGCACTCGCTCTTTCAGTCACTGTCTTAGTTATTTCGCTTATTGTTGGTTCATACTTACGCTTATATATAGTCTTCAATACCGAGTCATGGGGGTACACTCCACAACTCAATGAACTGGATCCTTTCTCAGAATACTGGATCGCCAGCAACCTATTGCATAAAGGACTGGACTACTTTGGCTTGCTCGTGAAGGATAATCCAATAACCCACATATTTTGGTATCCTTGGGGTAGGGACTTCACTAGGTCAGAACCCCCTATGCTGACTGCATTCACCATATTGACTTACTATCTAGCTAAGCCACTTAATCCAACACTAACCCTTTATGATTGGATGGTTTACCTGCCAGTTGTGTTTTTCATAATGACCGCCTTAGGGATATATTTCGCAGCCAGGGAGCTATGGGGAGATATAGCGGCCGCGATCTCTGTCTTAACTGCCTCCCTAATGTTCGTAAGCAGACATGTGGCTGGATTCACGGTCAAGTACGGGATAGGCTTAGGTTTCCTTTTCCCAGCTATATTTTTCCATATTAGGGCATGGAAAAGGAGATCCTACGTCAGCGCGACGCTCTCAGGTATTTTCATAGCCTTCACAGCGATGTCTTGGGCAGGATTCAATATATTGTTAGGTGTGGCTGCACTGCAGGTGGTCCTACTGCCCTTCTTCAAGAAGGTCACTAAGGAAGATGTATATCTTTGGACTTACGAGGTCGTTCCTGTAGCTATTGCTTTGGCAGCCACACCGCTTTATGGCCCTCACTACTTAGTGAGGAGTGTTGGAGCAATTATTCCAGTAAGTTATGTTCTAATAGG
>JALWQN010000060.1 GCA_027083115.1 Desulfurococcales archaeon | reverse complement strand
ACAAGTGGTAACTCAGTCAGTAAGCCTATGTGCATTAATGAGAAGTGTGCTTTTAGCAAATTAAGAGGTATTGCTGACTACTTCCTAATTCATGACAGGGAAATAGTAAATAGGGTCGATGATTCAGTATTGAGGTTTACGGATAAAGAGCCCGTCCTGTTAAGGAGGGGACGTGGTTATGCCCCCAAGTGGTTTCGGCTGAGTGCTGAACTCCCTAAAGAAGTTATTGCTCTAGGTGCAGAGCTTCAGACGGCTGGAGCAGTAGGTTTTGAGGATAAGGTGGTGCTGACCCAGTTCATTGGTGACTTAAGCGATCTTGATACATTAAGAGATATGGATAAGTACCTTAAGTTCTTCATAAGTAATTACAGGATAAACACCCGTAACGCAATAATAGTGATTGATAAACACCCCTCCTATAGCTCTAGAGCGCTTGGCATCAGCTACGCAGAAGAATGGGGGTGTGAGATTATTGAGTTACAGCACCATTACGCTCACGCGCTCACAGCAGGTGTTGAGACTAACTTAATTGGTGAGCGCTATATAGCCGTAGTTGTGGACGGCGTTGGTTACGGCGATGATGGCTCCATATGGGGCGGTGAGGTCCTTGAGGTTGATTCCGACCTTAATTATAGTAGGGTTGGTCATCTGCAGTACCTACCTCTAGTAGGTGATGAATCAACGGTTAGACCAGCCCGGTATTTGGCGAGCGCCCTTCTCACCATTATGAGTGTAGATGAAGTGACCGAAATCTTAAGACTCTCTGGAGCTATTAAGGGCTTGAGGCTGGGCATGAAAGAAGTTGTATTGCTTGATAAGGCAATTAAGGCCGGCAAATACATTAATTCATCATCTACTGGGCGCTTCCTTGATGCTATATCTGCTTATCTTGGAGTTAGGCTACTTAGAACCTATGAGGGGGAACCGGCAATAGCTCTAGAGGCTTTCTCCAGAGGCGGTAAAGTAGAGGAAGAATTGCTTGATGCTTTAAGTACTGGATTAGATGGGGATGGTCAGGCTATTCTTTACTTGGATAAGTTCTTTAAGGAATTAGCTAATAGAGTTAATCCAGACCTAAACTCAGCTAAATCAATTGGTTTAACAGCTCAATACGGCGTAGGTTACGGCTTAGGTAAGATTGTACTTCAGCATGTGAAGGGATTAAGGAAAGAAATTTCTGGTGTAGTTATTTCTGGAGGTGCTGGCGTTAATGACTACATAGTTCGAGGATTGAGGGAAGCCTTAGGTAAGGAAGATCTGAGTGTTAAGTTACCTCATGAAGTACCCATGAATGATGGCGGAATAGCCTTAGGACAGGTTGTTTCTACACTGAAACTTAGGGATTAGGACCTAGGTTCTTTTCAGCTATTCCCTTAAGGGCCACATATAGTAGGGTATTCCTTAACTTGCTGGTATCTCCAATCACTTCATCTATTGTTGGGTCAAGTGGTACATTACCTAAGTACTTAATGCTGAAGGCTTCAGCCAATTCCCTAACTCTCTTGCTTGGTTCATTAGCCATATTCTCAACAATCCCTAATACCTTAAGTCCATTCAAATCATTAAGCAACTGAAGCAACCTCCTCACAGAATTTATCGCTAGTGGCGAAGGAGTAGCCACAACTAAGGGTTTAGGGCTCCTGAAGTAGGAGATAGCGTCTAGTGCTTCGTCAGACAATCCTGGAGGAGTGTCTATAATTAAGTAATCTAGGTCACCCCATATGGTTATCGCAAGCAATTCCCGTATTACGTTATCTATTTCCCAACCTCTTAGGGGGAGGGGTTTATCTTGTGTGTAGAAAGCAACGGACATGAATTTAATGCCGTCGGCTATTAAGGGCTTAACACCTTTCTCTTCCTCAGGCAGTTCTTTAATGCTAACGCCTAGTGCAGTATGAGCTGAAGGGTTAGTTATATCTAGATCTAGTAGGCCAACCTTATAGCCCCGGTCCCTCAGAATTAATGCCAGAACAGCTGAAATGAGTGTCTTACCGACCCCTCCCTTAGAACTCATTATTGGATATATTTCATTTATGCCCGCAAGCCTCCTATCAATAACCGCAAGCCTGAAGTCCTTCTCTTTAGGCATGAATATAGCTTTACTCATTCTGGTATCACCTCAACAACATATACTCCTCTACCTCCAACAATTTCGAAGTCTCTGGAACCACATTTTGGGCACTTGAAGTAGGTGTGGACAGCCTCAGGAACAAAGTGAATAAGTTCCTTAATCTCTTCATCCATCTCCATATCTTTAAGGCTCCATTCATATCCGCAGTTCCTACACCTGAAGATGGCAGGGACCTTCTCAAACCTTAATTCCTTAACATGTATCCCATCGGCCTTAAGGATCTCGTTTATAGAGAACCTAAGTATTTCTTCATCGATTGACTGAAGTTCACCCAATTTAACAGTTACTCGCTTGAATCTTTTCTTACCACTCGAAACCTTAGTTATGTAATCAACAATTGCTTCGGCTAGAGCCCACTCATGCATTCGGATCTCCAACTACAAGTTAGGCCCGTATAATTAAGTGTTATATAATGGGCTAAGAAGGTTCTTCAGAGTATATCTCCTCTAACTCCTTAATGTATTCCTTCCAAACCTTAAGGGTTTCCTCCACCTCAGACTCATCAATTTTAGAAATAGCTATGCCAGCATGAACCACTACATAATCCCCAGGCTTTACCGGCTCAGATATTGTTAATATTACTGTCTTCCTAACCCCTCCTATATTCACTTCACAATAACTTAGCCTGCCCTCCTCCCATACCTTAACAACTTCGGCAGGAATCCCTAGGCACAGTTTAACTCACCCAACCCTTAGCCAACAAGAGCATTAATTAATATTTATTGAATTTAATTAAGTTCTTAAGGAACTAAATAATGGTTTAGCATATTCTAGGCAGGTTTATGGACTTAGGTTCCACAAGTACCTTACCACCGACTTCTGTCTCAGCAATAACTTTGCCCCTTAGGTAAGGGTCAGGTGCCTCAATAACGTAACCTATTTCCACAGCATAAGCTTCACCCAAGGTCCTTAAGTAATTAACAACATCATCAACCACTTCTGGATCTACTCCTAGGACTGCAGCACCTTCAGAGGCTGTGGAAAGCGGATCTACTCCCATAGCATCCAGAAAATCTCTAACCTCATCCCTTAAGGGAATACTAGACCTGCTTATCACTATTGTTAAGTCTTTCATGCTTGCCCACTCATTAAGGGTGGCTGCTAAACCGCCTCTTGTAGGGTCTCTGGCTGCATGAATGTAGGGTCTGAATCTCTTTATTGCTGGCAATACTGTCTTTGTTAACGGTCTTGTGTCGCTCTTGAGCCCCTTATTTTCCTCAAGCATTCCTAACTGAGCTGCTAGGATTGTTGCACCATGTTCAGCTAAGGGTGAGGTGACAATTATTCTATCTCCTGGCCTTAGTTGGGTGTCCACTATAGGCTTCTCACTAAGGCCTAAGCCCGTTACGGGAATAACAAGTTTATCTACTGAACCCTTAGGCATTACCTTAAAGTCTCCACCGATTAAGTAAATCCCTTCAGCCTTAAGGGTGTTGACCATATCCTTGATTATTGAGTCAAGCTTAGGTAAATCAAAACCTTCCTCCACGATAATTGAGTCCATTAAGGCTAGGGGGTCAGCCCCCATAACAACTAAATCGTTTATGGAACCGTGTATAGCTAAAGTACCTATGTTACCGCCTGGAAACTCGATCGGATATACGGTGAAGGAATCAGTAGTAATCACTAGGTACTTGCTACCTAACTTTATTGCTGCACCATCATCTAAAACGTCAAGACCGTAACCTCCAAGGGTTCTTTGGAGTTCTTCAGGAACCTTATTAACTATTAATCTTTTAATGAGTTCCCAAGACTCCTTTCCCCCAGCACCGTGAGCTAGCGAAATAGCCCCCAAAATCCCAGCCTTAACTCATTACGGCTCAGAAATAAATAATGTTTTAATGATCCGCTTTTAACGTAGTGTAGGGGTTAGGAATTAAGTCATTGACTGCGAGAATAAGGGATCTTTATGTTAGGAACCCCTTTTCTAGGGAGGTTGTTAGAGCAATTCGTGAGTTAGCCCCTAAGGCCCTAAAGAAAATTGGAACATCAATAAAGATCATGGATTTCTGCGGGACTCATGAATGGACAATAACCTACTATGGCTTAAGATCTTTAATGCCTGAAGGGGTTGAGCTCATTGCTGGACCGGGTTGCCCTGTCTGCATTACCCCAGGTCATTATGTTGATGCGCTAATTAAGTTGTCCTTAGAGGGCCTTAATGTAATGACTTACGGAGACTCGTACATGCTTCCCGGGAAGATAGGTTCTTATCCTAGGAACCTCGCCGAAGCTAAGGCCTTAGGTGGTTCGGTAACTGTTGTGTATAGCTTCTACGATGCTTTAAGGATAGCTAGAGAAAAGAAGGACTCTGAGCATGTTTTCTTTGCAGTAGGTTTTGAGACTACAATGCCTGCTGTTGCTGATCCCATCACTGGTGGCGCTGTTCCAGAAAACCTTAAGATTTTATGTGCTCATCGTTTCACAGTACCTGTAGTTAAGTACTTGCTTGAGAAAGTTAAGGACGTACCGATTAAGGGAGTTATAGCACCAGGACATGTTTCAGCAATTATCGGTTCGGAGCCTTGGAGGTTCTTACCTGAAGATTACGGCATACCTGCAGTAGTTTCGGGTTTCGAGCCCCTAGATGTCCTATTAACGATTCTCGAGGTGATTAAGCAGATATATGAAGGAAAACCGAGGTTGGTTAATGAATATAGGAGGGTTGTTAGGAGGTACGGTAATGAGAAAGCACTGCGGGCCATCAATGGGGCTTTTGATGTAGTTGATTCTTACTGGAGGGGTATAGGTATTGTGGGGAGGAGTGGTGCGGTAATTAAAGAAAGGTACTCAAGCCTTGATGCTGAGAGAGAATACAGGATTAAAGTAATTGCTGACTTCACAGATGTGTTGCCAGGATGTAGGTGTGGAGAAGTTGTTTTGGGTAAGGCTAAACCTACTGACTGTCCTCTCTTTATGAAGGCATGCACTCCCGAACATCCTTACGGTCCATGTATGGTTAGTTCTGAAGGTACATGTAAGATATGGGCGGAGAATCTCCCAGTGATTAAATCCGCGGAGAAATTAAAGCATATCTAAATAATATTCTATTTACGTAAAAACTAGTGCTTCTTTAGGGCTAGAATGACTGCAGTAATCAAAGTTGCGAGAAAGGCGCAGAGCAAGCCTATTCCTTCCGGAGTGCTTAATATTGGTTTTGTCACCTCTACGGTTTGGGTAACCTTATGGGTTATTGTCGATGTAATAGTCTCCGTAATTGTTTTCTGAGTACTTTTTATCTGTGTTTGAGTTTCTGTTTTAGTGAACGAGATCGTTAGGGTTTTAGTTATGGTTAGCAATTTAGAAGGTGATGTAATTGTGTTTTGTTGAGGATTGACATTACTTAGATTTATAGGTATTGTATCTATGGAATCAATGCTTACCTTATTAACACCCACGTTAACTGTTTTTCCATTTTCGGAAGCACCAACTACTTCCACCTCCTCAGGTAATAGAGATGGAATAC
>JALWQN010000059.1 GCA_027083115.1 Desulfurococcales archaeon | reverse complement strand
TAGAGCTCAAGAGAATGGCTGCCGAAAAAGGATTGCTTGTTATGGGTCCTGAAGCTGGAACTTCAATAATTAATGGTGTGGCTATAGCTTTTGCTAACGTAGTTAATAGGGGTCCCATAGGCGTTGTCGCTGCTGCAGGCACTGGACTTCAAGAAGTTAGCGTTCTTATTTCTAGGGCCGGTACAGGAATAACTCAAGGAATAGGTGTTGGAGGTAGAGACGTTAAGACAGCCGTTGGAGGTATAATGACTCTGCTTTCATTAAGGGCCTTCGAGGCTGACCCAGACACAGAAATAATAACTGTTGTCTCTAAACCACCTTCACCAGACGTGCAGAAAAAGATCGTTGATTTCATCGCCCAACAGGGAAGAAAGAAATACGTGACTTGCTTTATTGGAGGAGAGCCTTATGAGATACCTAGCAAAGCTAAAGGGAGGCTAATTCAAACTAGGACCCTACACGCTGCTGCATTAGAGGCCGTTAAGTTCGTTAGCAATGAACTATATAGCAAGGCCAAGGAAAACCTATTCCTGCCTCCTGAAAAAATACTGGAGATAATAGAAAATGAGATCTCTAGACTTAAGGAAGACCAGAGGTACATTAGGGGTTTATTTACTGGGGGTACGTTAACGTATGAATCAATGGTTATATTCAAGGAACTTATTGGGGACGTATGGTCGAACTCCCCGCTCAATAAAGACTATTTACTACCTGACTCATGGAAAAGCTATGAACATAGCGTAGTTGATTTAGGCGAGGAGGAGTTTACTGCAGGAAGAGCTCATCCAATGATTGACCCCACAATACGTTTGAAGCGCATAATTGATGAGGCCAAGGATAGCGAGGTAGCGGTGATAATGATGGATTTCGTGCTAGGGTATGGTTCTCACTCAGATCCTGCTGGCGCTCACTTAGACACTATAAGGAAAGCTAAAGATATAGCTGCCAAAAGAGGACATCACCTAACGATACTTGCCCACGTTGTCGGCACAGATGAGGACCCCCAGAAAGTTAGGGAGCAGGAAGATAAGTTAAGGAAGGCTGGAGTACTCGTATTACCTACTAATGCATTAATGGCTATGACGGCTGCAATGATAGCCACGAGAAGGTCAGAGAAGTCGGTCCTTGATCAATTCTTTAATAAGTTCCTCAAGGGGGAGAGGTGATTTAAGATGCCAGAAAATAATGTGAACAATATATTAAGGTTATTCAGAAGTGAAGTAAAGATTGTGAATGTAGGGCTCGAGTACTTCTATAAAGAACTAAAGAGACAAGGTGTTCAATCAGTGCATGTTGCTTGGCAACCAAGACCCAAATTAGAGAAAGAGCTTGAAGATATCCTATCTAAGATTCTTTAACTATCCCCTATCCCGAAGCCCAACAAGTAATGAATTTCTCTAGAGAAAATTATAAACATCAAATACCAATATTTTTATAGGTGCTTTAATCTGTGGTTGAAGAATTTGATTTACTAATTAAAAACGCTAGATTGAGGTATAAACCTATTGAGAAGACGTTCTTCATAGGTATTAATGAAGGTAAGATATCTTCAGTTACTGAAGAGCGAATTGGTAGAGGAATAATTGAGGTTGACGCTGAAGGAAATCTTGTTAGCGAACCTTTCACTAATCCGCACATCCATATGTGTAAGGTATACACTTTCCTAATGTTGGGTGGAGGGGCTGTTAGGCAATACCAAAGTGAGGGAATGGGTGGAGCCATGGCAGCCATAGAGATCGCTTCAAAGATTAAGGAAAAATATAACGAATCATGGATTTATGAGAACGCAAAAAAAGCTGCATTGTCAGCTTTAAAGTATGGAAGCATCTACCTTAGGGCATTTGTTGATACAGATACTAAAGCAAAGCTAGAGGGGGTCAAGGCTCTCCTTAAGGTCAAGAACGAGCTAAAGCATGTGATGAATATACAGGTTGTGGCTTTCCCTCAGGACGGGATTGTGAGGGATGAGGGTGCGGAAGAATACGTTTGGAAAGCTATGGAGTTAGGTGCTGATGTTGTTGGTGGAATACCGTGGATCGAACTAACTGAGGAAGATGAACAAAAGCATATCAGGACTGCCTTCAAGATAGCTAAGGAATTCAATAAGGATATTGCTATGTTAACCGATGATGCTGGAGACCCTCAACTCAAAACAACCCTGTATTTAGCTAAAGCAACTATTAAGGAAGGATGGGAAAATAAGGTTACTGCATGTCATGCCAGAGCTCTCTCAACCTATCCCAAACCTACGTTACTTAAGGTGATAGAACTATCAAAAAACGCTGGAATGTCTTACGTAATGGACCCCCATACAGGTCCGCTGTATCTTCCTTTCAAAGAAATGATTAGGGCAGGAGTGAATGTGGCTCTAGGACAGGACGATATCGCAGATGCTTACTACCCCTACGGAAGAAACAACATGCTTGAGGTCGCTTTCCTGGCTTCCCACATCACATGGTCCATGACATTAAGGGATATGGATACATTCATGGATATGATAACCTGGAGAGGTATGAAGGCAATGGGTCTTGATTTCTGCGGTATCCGCCCAGGATGTCCAGCAGATCTGATTGTGCTTAACGGAAAATCTGTTTATGAAGCTATATGGAGGCATGGATTACCTCACTATGTAATTAGTAAAGGAAAAATCGTCGTCAAAAGCAATATAGAGGGGAAGTTCTACATATAAGTCAACAGGTTCAGAAATCATGTTTTAGGGGGGTAAACCGATTTTTAATGAGATTCAAGTAGGTGCTGTCCTTATATTTTCTCCTGAAGAAATCAAAGTAGGTGCTTTAGGGCTTGAATGTCAAGATAATAGCTTCCCTAGGTCCTTCGTCAAGAAGTTATGACATTGTTAAGGAAATGACTCTTTATGGTGCTTCTGGCTTTAGAATAAACTTCACGCATGGAGACAGAGAGTTCTGGAGCCAGTTAGTGCGTGCTGTTAGGGAAGTAGAGAAGGCTCTAGGAAAGGCACTAACTTTAATCACAGATTTAAAAGGGGCTTCAGTTCGGTTGGGAAGATTTCCTGAGCCCTTAACTCTTAAGGCAGGAGACACCATTAAATTCAGCATCAACAAATACTCAGTCCAAGATAAGGTAGTGCCCCTACCTAACGTTAAGGTGGTCGAAAGCCTGGAGGAGGGCGATACCATAGTTATGGATGACGGGAGAGTATGGTTAAGAGTTACGAAAACTAGAGGTTCAGAAGTTGAGGCAGTGGCCTTAACTGATGCCGTAATCAAGCCAGAGAAAGGCCTTGTCGTCAAGGATAAGGAATTTGATCTACCATCAATTAGTGATAAGGACCTAAGAGACCTCGAATTCGCCTGTTCTGTTAGTGCGGACTACATAGGTCTAAGCTACGTTAGGAACGCCCATGATATTTATGCCTTAAAAGATCATCTAAGGAGGTTAAGGTGTGGCGCTAAAATAATAGCTAAAGTAGAGACGCGTTCGGCTGTTGAGAACCTGAATCCTATTGTTGAAGCTTCTGACGCTGTTTTAGTGGCTAGAGGAGATTTAGGCATGAATTTTGGTCTGGAGGAGATACCCTCCCTCCAGACCAAAATAGTTAATGCTTCAGTGAGGAAAGGGAAGCCCGTCATTATAGCTACTCAGCTTTTGGAGTCCATGATCAATAACCCAATACCTACCAGAGCCGAGGTTGTTGACGTTCATAATGCAGTTAGGGAAGGTGTTGATGCATTAATGCTTACTGGAGAGACAGCTGCAGGCAAGTACCCTGTGGAAGCTGTTAAGTGGCTTAAGAAGATAGCTTTGGCTGCTGAGTCAGGGTGGGAGCCAAAGATAGAGAGGGCCGGGGGACCAATAAAGAGACGTTACGCGAAGGGCGTCACTGAACTTGCTGAAGACCTAAATGCTAAGCTAATTATCTACTCAATGAAGGGAAACACAGTAAACTTTGTTTCTTCGGTGAGGCCTAGGATTCCTTTCTATGCCGGGGTCCCAGACATTAGAGTAGCTAGATCAATCAATATCTTGTGGGGTGTGGTTCCAGTCATAGTTAATGCTAATGACTACATGAAGGGATTAGAAAAAACCTATGAGAAACTGAAGGGAGAGGGAGCGATAAAGTTCGGCGATATTTCTGTCTTAACTTACGGATTAAGAGAGAACGAGCAACTAATTAAGATAATGAGGTTAGTTTAGGAGTTTAATAATTCTTTAATACCTCCCTCCATTCTTAAGAAGTGGTAATCTGAATGCCAAAGAAAAAGAAGGAAGTCGGGAAGATAGTGGTTAAGAAGAAAGCTCGTCGAGCACCATCCTTTAAAGTAAGGGGTGACATAATTCTTGTTGCTGTAGTTATAGCACTAATAATAGGAGGTATTGCCTACATAGTGATTACTCAGAAACCAGCAACAGAATCAAAAACGATTTTGCCCTATAAGACCTTCTACAAAGGCCTTAAAGCTGTGTTCAATGATAAGAATAAGACAGCTACCTTAGATCTTTACTACCAGGTTAGAGGCTCCACAGAGTATGAAGGGTTTACAGTATCTGTTAAAGATTTACTTCAGATCAGGGTTTTCTACTTTAACCAGACTGTAGGTAAAGAAAACAACACAAAAACAATAGCTGGGTTTGCTGGTATACCTCTAGGAGGACCATATATTTATCCTTTACTCAATCTTACGGGTTACACTGACCTGCTTGATAATGCGTCACAAATTATATTCAACCTCAGGCGGATTGAAAACACCTACAACATCACAGTAAATAAGAAATACCTTGGTGAAACGAACCTTCATCTAAAAGGCTTTAAGGAGGCCTTCACATGCAGACATTACATATTCGCATACAACATATCAAATGGCGGTAAGGTTAAGCATGTTGAGATAGAGATCTGGTACGAGAATAAATATTGGGTTCCTGTTAAGGCAGTCATTAACGTTGATGGTAACTCAATAACTTTCGAACTAGTTACGGTCTCTCTGAATTACTTGAAGCCTACGTAAGTTTTTAACTCCGTTAAAGATAAAATATAGGTCGAGCAGGTGTTAAAAATGGGTGCTTCAGAGAGTAAGGCAAGACATGCCTCAGTAATTAACCCGAAAATAATTGAGAGGAAGAAAAAGATCGAAGAAAGAATGAAAAGAATAAAGCATAAGATAGTGGTTATGTCTGGTAAGGGAGGTGTCGGCAAATCATTCATAGCTTCAAACCTTGCTGTCGCTTTACAGAAGCTGGGCTATAAGACAGGACTAATGGATGTTGATTTCCACGGTCCATCTGCACCTAAAATGCTGGGCATTAGAGGTCAGAGGCTCTTTGGGACTGAATCAGGCATACAGCCAGCAATAGGTCCCTTAAACCTCTTAGTTATGTCTTTGGATTTCCTGCTACCTGATGATGACTCACCAGTTATTTGGAGAGGCCCTTTAAAGTCGACAGCAGTCACTCAGTTCGTTACAGACGTTAATTGGGGAGATCTTGATTTCTTAGTTATCGATATGCCTCCTGGGACAGGCGATGAAGCAATAACTGTTGGCCAGGAACTTCCTCAAGTAGATGGTGCAGTATTTGTGACTATACCTTCAGAAGTGTCTTTATTAGTTGTTGGTAGGTCAGTAATGTTTGCTAAGAAACTCAATATTAAGCCCTTAGCAGTTATTGAGAATATGTCGTACTTCTTTTGTCCTGACTCTGGAAAAACATATAGGGTGTTAGGTAAAGCCTCCGGCAAACTGATTGCTGAAAAATATGGTATAGAGTTCTTGGGTGAAATACCTCTAGACCCAAGAATTGCCGAAGCTAACGATGCTGGAGAGCCTTTTGTTCTGAAATATCCTGAGTCACCAGCCTCGCAAAACATATTTAGTGCTGCAGAAAAACTAGTTAAGCTGGTTGAGTCAAACAATCCTAGGAAGGGTAAAGCATAAGAACAAAAAGACATTTATAATACCCTATATTTAAACTTCTTACTAAATATATTTTGGTCAGTAAAATGGGCTTCGAATGGTATGAAGAATTCGTTAAGGAGGGCTACATACCCTCAGATAATGAATTAATTGCCGTTTTCAAGGTTAAGCCAGCTGAAGGCCAAACGCTTAAAGATGCAGCCGGCCGCATAGCTTCGGAAAGTAGTGTAGGTACATGGACAACCCTATCCACCTTAACTCCTAAGGCAAGAGAAATTATGGCTAAGGCCTACTACTTAAGCAAAGACGGCTTAGTTAAGGTAGCTTACCCTATAGAGCTCTTTGAGCTTGGTTCGATCCCTCAGCTATTCAGTTCTGTCCTTGGAAACATCTTCGGTATGAAAGCCATAGATAAATTAAGGGTCTTAGACATCAGGTTCCCTGAAAAATACGTTAGGTCTTTTAAGGGTCCCTCTCATGGCATTAAGGGGGTTAGGGAAAAACTTAAGGTATATAAGAGGCCAGTCTTAGCTACTGTCCCTAAGCCTAAGGTAGGTATGACTCCTGAAGAATATGGTAAGGCAGCCTATGAGATCCTCGCTGGCGGAATGGATTTAGTTAAGGATGATGAGAACCTCACGAGCCTTCCATTCTGTAAGTTTGAGGATAGAGCGAAAGCAGTAATGAAAGCAATAGATAAAGCAGAGAAGGAAACAGGTGAGAGGAAAGGGTGGTTAGCGAATATTACGGCAGAAACCAACGAAATGATTAAGAGGTTGAAGTTGGTGGCTGACTACGGAAACGGATTCATTATGGTCGACATATTAACCACAGGTTTTGCCGCGTTACAAACTATAAGAAATCTAGCGGAGGATTATGGTTTAGCAATCCATGCCCATAGGGCTTTCCATGCAGCATTCACTAGATTAAGTGAACACGGAGTCACGTTCTACTTAATCGCTAAGATAGCTAGGTTAGCTGGAGTCGATCATATACACATTGGCACGAATGTTGGTAAGATGGAGACCGACCTGAAGGAATTAAGAGCTACTGAAGAAGTAATAACTAAGGAAGAATTCGAGCCTGGGGATGACATAACTAAGGTTAGGCAGAAGTGGTATGGCCTAAAACCTGTATTTCCTGTTGCTTCAGGAGGCCTACATCCTGGAGTACTTCCTGAGCTAATAGACTTCATGGGATCAGACATAATAATTCAAGTAGGTGGAGGAGTAACTGGTCACCCAGACGGTCCTATGGCTGGAGGTAAAGCAGTAAGGCAAGCTCTCGAAGCATATTATTCAGGGACTCCATTAGAGGAATACGCGATGACCCATAAAGAATTAAGGAAGGCTATGGAGAAGTGGGGTAAGATTAGGCCAGAGTAAAAACTACTCTCTTATAAAATCGCTTTTTAGCACCCTACTCTTAAATAAGGATATGTGATGCTTTCCATCATAAAGCCTTAGCTTCACATTTCTTTCCTTAATTACTTTATTTACTTCATCCTCATTCATGCCTGCTGGGTCAAGAACGTCAGAACCTGCTATGAAGTTACATGCATAGCTGAATGAAGGTATCCAGTACCAATATTCCCTAACGATTCTGAAGTTAGCTTTGATGTTACTCAGCACATAATCGTAGGTTCTGGGATAGAAATATGAGTTACCTGCCTGAGTAACCATAATTCCGTTTCTTTTCATTATTCTCTTAACTTCGTAATAGAACTCCCTACTGTAGAGTTTACTCGCTATTTCAGTACTGTACGGATCAGTAAGGTCAAGAATTACTACGTCGTACTTGCTACTATTTTCTCTCTTAACGAACTCATAACCATCACCTATAATTACTTTAGCCCTAGGATCATCAAATGCTCCCTTATGCATGAAGTCCAAGTACTTCTTAGAGATCTCTACTAATTCGCCATCTATGTCCACCATAACTGCTTCCTTAACTGGTGAGTGCTTTAGAACCTCCCTTAAGGTAGCTCCCTCACCACCACCAACAATCAATACCTGCTGTGGGCTGGGGTGAGTTACCATAGATGGGTGAACTAAAGTTTCATGATACATGAACTCATCAGCCTCAGTAGACTGAATGTAACCGTCCAACATTAACGCCCTACCAAAATCGTAAGTGCTAACTACCTGAACCTCCTGGAACTTAGTACGTGTAGCAAGAATTAATTCCTTCAAACGAACAATTAGGACTGAATCCTTAGTGACTCCTTCAATTACTGCGGGACCGTATTTTAAACCCACTTTATTCACCAATACTTAATTCAATTCTGAAGTTAAGAAGTCATACCAGCCATTTCAAAGCTTAATTAAGCGTTAATATATGGTTCTATAGGTGACCGGGCGAGCATGAGGTAGCATTCATGAAGTTTCCCTACAAAAAAGCCAGAAAAGGACAGCTGGAACTCATTGAAATTATCAGAAACAATTTAGGTAGAAAAATATTTCTTAAGGCACCAACAGGTTTTGGTAAGACCGTTGTAGCATTGATCTCTCACGCTAAGGCCGAAAAAGTGCTTTATGCTGTCAGAACACGGAATGAAATGTCTCCTGTAATTAAGGAACTTAGGAAATTAGGTGAAAACTTCACCATAATTTTCAGTGCAGCCAAGATGTGCCCCCTTAATCCTAGCGGTGAGATTCATGAGTTCTGGCTAAATTGCAAGCTCTTAAGATCAAGAAACATGTGCCCTTACTACCTAAGACTTAGTTCAGTTAGTGATAAGGAAATCCTCAAATTTCTTAAGGAACAGAGAACAGAAGACCCACATGTTTTGGCTAAGGAGTTAGTTAATTCCTTAGGTGATTGCCCATTTTTTGCCTTAACAAGGTTAGTTAGTAAGGTCAAGTTCGCTATAGCTACTTACCCCTACATTTTTAGGGAAGAGGTTTACGAAACGGCCTTTGAGGAACTCAGTAGGAATGAAATATATCTTATTATTGATGAAGCACACACTGTACTAAACCCTCAGCTAGTGATTGATGAAGAACTCAATGAGTTCGACGTAAATAAGGCATTTAGGGAAGTGAAAAACAATAAATTAGGGAGCGAAGTAGCTAATTATCTAAAGCATCTTAGCAACGTCATTGCTGGAGTTAAATTCTCTTTACTTAAAAAAATCTCTAAGGACTTAGTCATTCCTGACTCCTCCATAATCATGTATCTTGAGGACTCCTTAATCTCTTTAAGAGCAATGAAATTAAGGAATGCTCGCTCAGTAAGTGAGTTAATGTCTTCAACAACCTCGTTAAGTAAAGTAGTTAAATTTATTAAGCTTCTCTCCTTGCCTGACTTCAAAGCCTATGGTTACGTAAGTAGGGACGGCATCAAAACTATTAAGGCCTTAACGCCTGAACTAGATTATGTTATTAACATAATTAACAGATTTAAGGGAGCACTACTAATGTCAGGAACTCTCCCTTCCGAAGACATAATCAAGAATGTGCTGTTTAGCGATTCACAATACCTTAACACTGAGGAAGTCTTTGGGACCATATTCCCTAGACATAATGTGTTTTACTCGGTATATGCTGGAGTCAGCTCCAGTTACAGAGAAAGAAGCGAGGAAATGTACCTTAAATACAGCGAACTCATTGAAAACTTAATTAAGTTAATCAGAAAGGGAGTTACCTTAATTGTATATCCTAGCTATAAGTTTATGAAGGAAGTAATAAAGAACTTAGTCACTGAAGGTGTCCCTCAAGTAGCTGAGGGATACTTAACAAGCCTCAAGGACTTAATTGATGGACTCAAAGAAGGTAAGTTAGTCATCCACGCAGTAGCTGGAGGAAAGCTAACAGAAGGTCTCGAGCTAAGGGATTCTTCAGGGAACTCACTCATTAAATTAGTGATCAGTGCTGGAGTCCCTTACCCTCAACCAGACGACTTTATGAGCGACTTCAGGCAGTCTCTTACCCGTAAGGTTGGCTCAGAAGTTGCTAAGGAATTCACAATGCACGTCCAAGCCGGCGTTAAGGTAGCTCAAGCTTTAGGGAGGGCAGTTAGGTCTGAGAAGGACAGAGCATTCATGGTTTTAGCGGACAGGAGGTTTTTGTCTGCCAAAATGAGAAAGGCTCTTGGTTTAAACTACGACCTGGTTACGAGTGACATCAATAATCTTCTGAAGCATTTAAGGATGTTTCTGGAGGGATATATTTAAGCATATAGATTAGGGTTGAAGAAAAAATGATTAACCCAGCCAATATTAATGTGGACCAGGGGGCTGCCATAATTAATTCATAAATTATCTTATCCAGATTTGATGACAAAGTTGTCAGCCCGCCAGGACTCGAAGACCTAACAAGAAATAGAAGGCCTAAACAACCTGTTACAACTATACTGGAGCCCCCAATAAATAAGCCCTTTAATTTATGGCCCACATAACCCCATGCCCTAAAGCCAGCTATAATGAATGAAAGAGCCAGTAAAGCTATGGCTCTCTCCGTGCTGCTAGAAGCTAGAGCCAGAACAATTAGCACTATAGAAGTGATAGGGAATAACATGTTAATGACACCTCTCTTGGAACCAGGATAAATTAACTTAAGCTCTATAATCATCTCTAGCAATAAAGCAAGTAAGATCGTTGCTAATGAAATAAATGTGCTGAAAAGTAATAAACTACCCAAAGCTATGGACCCTATAGCAACTGACTTAAAAACTACTATTAAATCAATTTTTCCCCTAGTGACTAGCTCCACTGCAGACCCCTGAAAACCATTAAGACAAGCAAGATTAGGACATCAAATATTTCCCTGGTTTAACATTCTCGTTCAATTCTCTATTCTCTATAAGTACTTCACCATTCACGATTACATGCTTTGACCAACCACAGAGTTCTAGACCCTCATAAGGTGTCCAACTAACCTTATGATGTAGTTCCTTACCTTTAACCTTAATGCATAGTTGCGGGTCCATGAGAACTATATCAGCTTCGGCCCCTACCGAAAGAGAGCCTTTCCTAGGGTAAATCCCCATTATTCTTGCCGGGTTTTCTGAAGTGACTTCAATAAATCTCTGAAGGGTCAGTAAACCTGACTTCTTAAATCCTATTGTGTAGATTAGAGGTAACATCGTTTCCAACCCAGGAATACCTCCCCAAGCCTCCCACACATTAACCTCTTTCTCACTCTCAGGAGAAGGTGCGTGATCACTCGTCACCGCGTCTATTGTTCCGTCAGAAAGCGCCATCCATAAAGACCTCACGTCCGCACTATCCTTGAGGGCCGGATTCATCTTTAGGTAATTCCCCCACTTCTCCACGTCTTTCTTAGTGAAGTAGAGGTAATGAGGGCATGTCTCTGCAGTTATTTTTATGCCTCTTTTCTTCGCACTCCTAACTTCTTCAGCGCCTAAAGCAGAAGAAACATGAACTACATGTATTCTTGCGTTTAAGTAGTGAGCTATTGATGCGACCTTCCTAATAGCTGCTGCCTCAACTTCGGGAGGCCTGCTCTCATGGTGAGCTAGAGGATCATTCCGACCTTCTAACCTGAACTTACTTATTAAGTAATCCATTAGCGAGTCATCCTCAGAATGAATCATTGTTAATCCCTGATTCCGGTCTACCTCGTATATGACCTTAGCGAACGTTGATTCTTCCTTTGGCCTGAATGGCTTGCATGTGAAGAGCTTGAAGGCCTTAATACCAGCAGACCTTAAGTTCCTAATATTGTTTATGTTGCCTTCATTCATCATTCCTGCAATTACGCTGAAATTAATCAGAGAGTCCTTAAGTCCTGCGTCCTTCTTAATCCTTAACGTATTGAGGTCCTCGACATACATCCTGAGAGGCATATCGTAAAAAGTTGTTAGACCTCCGTAGGCTGCAGCCACGCTTCCTGTTCTGAAGTCCTCATGATGTGTGTAGTCAGGATCGTAAACATGAGCATGAATATCTATGCCTCCTGGAAGAGCAATCAATCCATCTCCACGTATTAAGAAATCATAGCTACTTGGTAAGCAGGTCTTAGAAAGCGAGGTTATTATGCCATCATCCACAACAATTACTGCTTCAGTTAAGTCATTATTGCCTATAGGGTACTTAACCCTATCAATAATTAATCTACCCATCCATCAACCCTCATAACTCTTAAGTATTGGGTTAATGATTTTTCCTTGAATAACATCAACAACCCCTTTATCAGTTAACCTGATTTCTGGGATGACTGGCAGGGAAAGTAGGGCTAGGGTCATAAAGGTTGATCTGAAGTTTACCCCTAAGGCCTTAAGCGAATCTATATAGTTATTCATAGTAGTGTATACCTTATCGAGCGGCTCATCCGTCATCAAGCCAGCTATTGGTAACCTCACGTAACAAATTATTGAATTATTTAATGTAGCGACCATGCCTCCACCAATATCTACTAATTTATTTACTGCTAGCGCCATTTCTCTAGGCGTCTTACCTACCACAACTATATTATGCACATCATGAGCTATAGTTTGAGCTATAGCACCTTTCTTAAGGCCTAAACCTGTAACTACACCCTTACCAATATTTCCTGTTGCATGGTGCCTCTCTATAGTAGCTAAGTAACCTACATCACTATCCTTAGGTACGTCAATATGCCAATCGCTCACGTTCAGTCTTAAAGTTACTTTCTTAGTCACTGACTTACCAGGTATTGCCTTAATTCCTAAGAACTCAACCTCACCTTCCTTTATGGGTGCTCTAATCGATAGATCTTCGGGCTTTAGCTTACCCTTAACATTAACTGTTTTATACGCTTTTTCAGGGTACCTGAACCTTTCACTCTGCTCATGCACGTATTTACCGTCCTTAACAACTAATTCCCCACCCACAATAACGTGCCTTACCTTAAACCTCCTGAAGCTCTCTAAGAAAACCATGTCTGCAAAGCGCCCTGGTGTTACTGCCCCAACCTCCTTCAGACCTAGGTATTCTGCTGAATTTAATGTAGCCATTTGAACGGCAGTAATTGGATCTACACCTAAAGAAACAGCCTTCCTCAAAACCCTGTCTAAGTGACCGTCATCAATAAGGTCGAGCACCTCCATATCATCAGTAGCGAACATTAAGTAACGTGTGTTGACCTTCATGTAGGTCAGCATCTTAGAAAGTTCCTCAACATCTCTCCAAGCTGAACCCTCCCTCATGAGCACGTGCATGCCATTCCTTAACTTAGTTAAAGCTTCATCAAGATATACTGATTCATGATCTCCTTCAATGCCTGCTGCAACGTAAGGCACAATCATTTCTTCTGATAGTTGGGGCGCATGCCCATCAACTAACTTGCCTACCTTCTTAGCCGCAACTATCTTACGAAGTACTTCCTCACCACCATTAACTACACTTACGAAGTCCATGACTTCACCCAAGCCAATAATCTCATCATATTTGAGGAGTTCCTGAACGTCTTTGGCAGTTATTCTACTTGCTGGAGTATCAAGGTTATTCTCGGTTGGTGGGACACATGACGGAACGTAAAAGAAAATTCTTAAGGGTGTGAATTTGGATTCCTGAATAAATAACTTAACACCCTCAACACCTAATACATTACCTATTTCGTGAGGGTCTGCTGCAACCGTTGTGGTGCCATGCATTAGTACCGCCTTACTGAATTCCTGCACAGTCATAAGAGAGGATTCGACATGCACGTGAGGTTCGACAAAGCCAGGAACAACTACTTCCATACTGCTAGCGTCAATGACTTGAGTATCACTGCCTTTGAATCTTTCTTCATCGAAGTAACCCACCCTAACTATATAGTTACTCCATACAGCGATATTCACTCTCTCCCTAATGTCCCCGACAATAACATCAACTAAATTAGCATTCTTGATGAGCAGTGTTGATTTGATCTCGCCCATAGATGCCTTAATGATGTTTCTCAGGAGATCCACACTATATTTCATTCTTAAGGTCTTTCTGTAAATTTCTTTGGCACCTTCCATAGGCTTTTTCACTTGTGAGTTAAGTCAACTATGTAGTAATAAGGATTTATATACAAGATCTATAGTAATTGGGTGCTACTTTGAGCGACATATATGTGAGGGGTAAGTTTATAATAACCATGAATAAAAAAAGAGAGATAATTAAGGACGGTTGTGTAGCGATTGAGAACGGAATCATTAAGGAGGTTGGGAAATGCTTTAAGTTAGATAAGGATTACAAAGGAAAAGCAGATTACGAAATAGATGCTTCAAAACATATTGTTATGCCTGGATTAGTTGACACTCATGTTCATTTAGTGCAAGGAATGCTTAAGGCCTGCGCTAACTATAGGAGATTAATACCTTGGCTTAAGGATAGAGTATGGCCGCTTCAAGGAAACATGACCGAGGATGATGCCCTTGCAGCATCCACACTAACTATGCTCGAAATGATAAAAACAGGAACAACGACCTTCTTGGAGACGGGTATGGTCGGCAGATACGGTCCAGACAGGATAGTGGAGAGAGCTCATAAATCAGGTTTGAGAGCAGCGATAGCTAGGCATGTAATGGATATGACAGGCTACGCAACTGAAGAAAATGCCCTTCATGAAGGACTGGTTGAGTCTGGAGATAAAAGCATGGGTGACACAATAAGGCTTTACAACAAATATAATGGGTGGGATGGCAGGATATTCATTTGGTTTGGACCAAGAACTCCTGGAGCAGTATCATTAGAGCTGTTTAGGGAAATATCAGCTAAAGCTAAAGAATTACATACGGGAATAACTATGCATTTAGCTGAGGTTAAGGATGATATTACTTACTTAACTGAGGAATTCGGTATGAAACCTATTGAATTCGCGCATTATGTAGGTCTCACAGGACCGAATGTTGTTTTGGTCCACACCATCTGGATAACTGATGGAGAAATTAAGCTATTGGCTAAAACCTCTACAAACATTAGCCATAACCCATCATGCAACAGTAAACTAGGTTCAGGAATCGCTAGAGTTCCAGACATGCTGAAGGCAGGAGTGAACGTAGCATTAGGATGTGATGGAGGTCCAAGCAACGACAATTACGACTTAATAGAGGAAATGAAGATTGCTGCACTCCTTCAAGGAGCTTCCAGACTCGATCCTGAAGCGTTACGGGCTGAGGAAGTAATTGAGATGGCCACCATAAGAGGAGCCAAGGCATTAGGTCTAGATAGCGTGATAGGCTCCATTGAGCCGGGAAAAAAGGCCGACATAATCACGATAAATTACTGGGAGCCTAAATTAATGCCTATGAATGATCCAATTTCGCATATCGTTTATGCTGCACATGGAGATGACGTAAGCGATGTAATAATTGACGGCAAGCTGATTATGAAGGAACGTAGGGTGCTGACGCTGAATGAGAGCGAAGTTCTTAAGGAAGTCGAGAAACATGCTAGGGAGCTCTTCGAACGTACAGGAATATGTACGCAACCAGAAATTAAGTGGCCCCTAATTTAATATGACGAGCTTTCCGTATTTTAATAAATTGTGTTCTCACTAAAGTAAAAGCTTAACCCATAAACTAAACCCTATTTAACTCCATAGTATATGGTTTCGTGTATGGGGATACAAGTGATTAGTAACTATGTTATGGAGTTGATTGCAAAAAGAATTGCTGGAGACATCGTCATCAGTACTGATTATGGTTCAGCCCTAAGAAGGTGGAGGGAGATCTTCGGTGTTACACAGCAAGAACTTGCTAGGATGATGGGAATAAGCGCTTCAGTGGTCAGTGATTACGAAAAAAGCAGGAGAGCTCCTGGCGTTAGGTTCCTTAAGCGTTTTGTAGAAGCTCTCTTACTGATTGATTCAAGAAGGGACTGGGAGGTTGTTAAACAATTGTCTAAGTCCCTCAACATTAATGTAGGGGCCATAATCGATGTTAGGGAATTAAGCTCGCCCATGCGACTTCACGAACTACTGGAATGCATTAAGGGAGCATTAATTAACTCAGTAGCTGATGATGTAGAAATATATGGCTATACGGTCCTTGACAGCATAGGCGCTATCGAAACAATGAGCGGGAACGAATTCTGGCAAATTATGGGTATGACTAGCAGACGGGCCTTAATCTTCACTAAAGTCTCTACGGGGAGGTCACCCCTAATAGCCGTTAGGGTCGCTCCAGTAAAGCCAGCTGTTATAGTCCTTCATGGACCCAAAAGAGTTGATCCCCTAGCAATAAAGTTAGCAGATAAGGAAGGGCTCCCATTGATTGTTTCCTTCGCCGAAAACGTGGATAAGCTAATTGATTCCTTAAGAAATAAGTCAGTACAACATATTTAATATCGATTAAATATAAACACAAAAAAGTGCTTATAAAGTGGTGAACTTCCAGATCATTTCTCGCCTGTTAAAAGAAGTATTGCCTGAGCTATATCCCCATTCGCTTTCCTCAGTGCCTCAACAGCTTTCTCTCTCCCTACACCAGCCTGAGACATCACGAACTTTATGTCATCCTCCGAAAAAGACACCTCAGTAACCTCTTCTTCACTAGAGGCTTCCACAACTTCTTCAGAAGCCGAAATTATTTGATAGATCTTCTTTCCCTGAACACTCATTACTGTTACTTGAGGGTCCTTAAGAATCACTTCCTTATCACTTAATGTTAAGGTAACCGATTTAACTCCCTGCATCTCTTCGACATCAATACCCATTCTCTTCATCATTCTCTTAAGTTCTCTTGGATTCATTGAGAACATCCTAAGCTAACCTCAATCAACTTATTTACTCTGAATAATATAGGTTTTTCCAGAGGTCGAGTAAAGAATGAGTAAAATATCAATTAAGATATTAGGGGGTGGTAGGGAAGTTGGTAGGGCTGCTATAGCAATAGGTAAGGAAGGCAAATACCTGCTGATGGATTATGGAGTAAACTTTAACGAGAGGGATGAACCACAATTACCTCTCCATATAAAGCCCTCTGAAGTCTCTGCTCTGGCAATAACTCATGCACACCTAGATCACATAGGTGCTGCACCTTTCCTTCAGACGACTTCTGAGGTACCCGTACTTATGACTTCAGTAACAAGGGAGTTAGGCCAGGTGATGCTTCACGACTTCCTGAAGTTATCAGGGTATTATCTTCCGTTCGAGCAAGTGGATGTGGATAAGATGCTTGACAATATTCAGGAAGTAAATTACGGGAGGGAGTACTTTCACGAGAACACGGGTGTTATGTTCCTAAATGCTGGACATATACCTGGTAGCGGAATGATTTATGCAGATATTGACGGAGTAAGAGTTCTTTATACGGGTGACGTAAATACTGTCAGCACCAGATTAGTTGAGGGCGCTTCTCTTAATGGGGTTAAAGCAGACATATTGATTACGGAAGGAACTTACGGGAACTCAATACATCCACCTAGACCAGAAATAGAGAAAGAATTCATTGAGTCAGTGAAGGAAGTTGTCGAGAAGGAAGGTAATGTTCTTATCCCTGCTTTCGGCTTAGGGAGATCCCAGGAGATCATGGCCCTAATGGCTGAGAAACTTCCCGAAGCAGACTTATACTTTGATGGCATGGTTAGAACAATATCTGAAATAATGATGAGTCACCCTGAATATATTAACAGGTACGAACTGCTTGCTAGAGCAGTCAATAACTTCAGGGCAGTAAGAAATTCAGGAGAAAGAAGAAAAATAGTTAAAGGTAAAGGGAAGGTAATAGTTTCTTCAGCAGGTATGCTGAAGGGAGGACCAGCTCAGTACTACATCAAAAAATTAGGAGATAATCCAAAGAATGCAGTCTTTCTAGTCTCTTACCAAGCCCCAAATACCCCCGGAAGAGCGTTACTCGAAATAGGCAAATTGAACAGCAATGGGGCAATGCTTAAGGCTAGGCTACAGTGGTTCGATTTCTCGAGCCATGCGGGGGCTGATGGACTCAAGAAATTAGCGTCATCTATTGTAGGGCTAAAGAAAATAATTATAGTTCATTCTGACGAGCCTGTGGGCTTTAAGCTTAAGGAAAGACTTAAGGAGCTAGTTGGTAATGACAGCATATATTTTCCTACTAATGGAGATGAGTTACTTATCGAGTTATAGGTTTTCGGATCCTAAATAAACGTAGTTAATGGTTTATTTTAATCCATTATCTAAGGATTAGTTGAGGCGGAACAATTGAACGTTCAGGAATACTTAACCCACGAGATCAGTTTATTTAGTTCAATAATTACAGAGCAACTGAGATCAACACCCCCCTACCTAAGAGGGAGAAAGGTCTACGGTTTTGTGACGGGTTCAGGTGACTCCTTCATTGCTGCCAAAATGCTCGAGTTACTAACTAACTACAGATTAGTTGCTAAAGACCCGTATGAGTTAAGACTTAACTTACCTGCCTTAAAAGGAGGGTACATAGTAGGTATATCAGTTAAGGGAAGAACTAAGGAAGTTATTAGGGCAGTTAAGTCTCTTAAAGAGCGTGGATGGCTTTCCATAGCGCTAACAAGTGAATTAACTTCTCCGCTAGCTAAGTCCGTTGATGAGGTAATTAAGCTCTATTACGGAGGGGGAGAGTTACCTATTGGTGTAGGCAATTTCGTTTCTTCGGTGAGTGCTGTAGCAGCCCTTTCTGGTGCTAATGTTTCAGGAACCTTAATTAAGGCTAAAATCCTCGGTTCAGTAAGGAAGGTCTTAGAAGGTAATGACTTAGTTCTTATTGGTGACCCTCCTGGATATTTAGCTGGTGAGTTCATTTCCTTAAAGCTTTCCGAAATCTTCTGTAGACCGTCTAGGGTCTTAAAAATTGAACAATTCCTTCATGCACCTATTTATTCACTGCAGCCGTCATCAACAATTCTTTTCTTAGGTAATGACGTAAAGGTGTCGGAGACCTATAAGATTCTTAAAGAATTAAATAATGATGTAGCTCATTTAGGGACAAGCTCGAAAGACCCTTTCAGCTCATTCCTTTCATACATATATACTGTTCTTCAAGAATTAGCTCGTGAAGCAGGCACTAGAAACATAAGTAAGCCTTGCTTCATGACTCGTAAGTTCCTTCTAGAACGAACTACCCCAGTAATTTATGGTTGATTAAGAATGACTGAAGATAAAGAAACCCTCGGTAGAGTCGTTAAGGCCTTGTGTAGGTTCAAAGGCGGTTCCCTATATGTATTAGCACAGGAACTTAAGGTAAGTCAGGAAGTTGTTGGTAAGGTAATATCTTTCCTCCTTGCTGAAGGGCTACTGAAGGAATTAAGAATTAATGGAGGTTGTGGTAAGTGCCCCTTATCTAAAGTATGTCCTTATAGCAGTAAAGGAGGTCCGAACCTGCCTAACTTACCTGAGAGAAGAGCAATTTATGTACTGACAGACAAGGGGAAAGCCTTCTGTAAGAGCCTAATTTAACTGCATTAATTCCTGGTGGGGCCGCGGGGATTTGAACCCCGGACCACGGGGATTTCCGCCAGACCGCTCAGAGGACCCGAACCCCGCATTCTCCCAAGCTAAACTACGGCCCCCAAATCATTCAATACCTAATTGAGGGCATTGGTCAATTCTTTCTATTTAACCCGTTACTTAAATCTTACTTTTCTTAATGCATGAATGCATTCTATTTAAATTTCCTAAAACATGTGCTAGCTGGGAGTAGATTAGTGGGGGATATTCGAGAGTTCCTTAAGGCGCTAAGCGCGCCCTTTGTTGGTCGTGAAGAAGAGGCTAAAGTGATTACTCTAACTTTGCTCTCACGAGAGCACACAGTATTGATTGGAGAGCCGGGCTGCGTAACCGGCGATACCATAATTAGCACTGCGAACGGCAGACTCCTTTACGTTGATGACTTAGGAAAGCATCTTGATCCAGGAGTTTACTTACTCAATCTGCCTGTGTACCCTTACGGCAGGGCCACACAGTTACACATCTATGAGGTTAATAAAGTAATTCAGGTGGTGACGAGCTCAGGTCTTGAGATAAAAGTCACTAATAACCATCCATTAATGACTAGCTCAGGTTGGGTTAAGGCTGAAGATCTTGGAGAGAATGACCTACTCTACGTCAGTAAGGGACTCCCGGAATCCCAACATATATCCATGGAGATTAGCCAACAAACCCAGAAAATATTTGAGGAGTTAGGCAAGTACTTAGCTAGTAAGGAAGTTAGTGAAGAGCCTTCCCCACCTGAGGAAATAACTTCTGTCTGGGCAAATAAAGGAGCTACGCACAGTAAACCATTAACTAGTATTGAAGCACATGAGACACGTAATTATGGAGGGAGAAAAAATAATAATTTAACAACCTTTACAGAAAGCAAGAAACCACTCCTGAATCTTGTACTTACTTATGAATTAAGCAAGAGAGTACCGACCAATATATTGTCGTCCCCAAGAAATCTATCTGCCTCCTTCCTTCGTGGTGTATTCGAAAAAGCCGGTTATGTTGAATCCTCCAGCATTTGCTTAGTTGGGAGTAACCTGAGCTTCCTGAAAGGGATTCAGGCTCTTCTTTTAAGGTACGGTATTCTATCAAAGGTAGGATCCTCTAGAGAGCTATGCTCAAACAATAACTTCAGTACTAAGTACGCCTTAAAGATAGATATGTGTGAAGATATGGTTAGGTTCCTAAGTGATGTTGGGTTCATTAGCGAAATAAAGAACTCTGCAACTAAGGAAGTGATTGTAAGGAAAGATTGTGTAAGTGATGGGAGAAACCCTAGTTATGTTTTTGAGAGAATCACTTCAGTTAAAGAGATTAGGGGCATGTTTAAAG
>JALWQN010000058.1 GCA_027083115.1 Desulfurococcales archaeon | reverse complement strand
CAATACCTCCCTCTACCAATCTCTTTGCGTTTCTCACGGCCTCAGTAATTATGTCATTTAGCCTTTCTCCCTCATATCTTGGAGAGCCCGGTAAAGGTCCTACATGAATCATGCCAATAATGAAAGGGCGACCTAGCTCCAGAAGGCGAAAGAACTTCTCCCCCAGACTTAACACCTTATATTAATGTTTTAGGAATTATTTATTTCAAAAAGAGCTTTTAAGTTCCTACACCATCATCTAACAAGGTAATGAAGAAAAATGGTGGATTATGGTCCTTCGCTGCTTTTAAGGGTCTACTTTGAAACTGCTGACGGAGGTTATTACTCACCTAAGTTTATGGATTGTTTCGAAGCTTTACCGATTCCTGAGTTCATAGGTAAGCTTCAAAAGCTTAATGTCGCTAAGGAATTCACTTACGATAAAATACCGAGAAAATGTGGTAAGGGAACGTTAAGTAAGTATTTGCCTACCGATTATCTACTTGTAGGTGGTTCAAGCTACCCTGTAAGTAAGGTAATAGCTCATTACGATCCCCGCCTAGATATAGGTGTTTATAGTGATTATTGGAGGACGGCAGGTGGCAGAATACCTAAGGCCTTCAGGGAGTTTAAAGGTAGATCATACATATTCTTTGCTGCAGGGCTTTCAGAATATCCTGATAGGTTCTTCGCTAGGAAGCATGGCTTCACGGAAATTCGGAGGGTATTCATGAAGTCCAATAGAGGAATCTATGTAGTAGGTTATATGCGGGTGGATGAAGTCGTTGACCTAACAGTATATACTTCAGGCATTTCACAGAGCTTAAGAGCTGGGGGCATCGATAAAGTCTGGGAGAAAGCCGTAAGTGAGTTTGGTGGAAGAGTTGCTATGACACCTCATTACGCAAGGACTGTTGACCTCCCAGTAGTTATTTTAAGTAATAAAGGCAACTACGGCTTCTTCAGTAAGCCTTTACCGCTAATTGAGTGGGTAGGGAAGAAAAGAATGTTAAGTAAGTACTCATACGTATTCAATATTTCAGGGATTAATGATAGGGTTAGGCATAAGCTCTTCAGCGAGAAGGAAACTGAGAGGATACTTCAAGCCTTAGGAAGGGAGTTCAGTATTTGAAAATAATTATTTATTAATGTATTCTGTCCTTCTCATGTAATAGGGGATTAAGCTGCTTCAGTTCTTATGGTTGTTGATCGGGGTTGCTGCAGCTTTTTTCCTTATGTGGACGGACGGCTCCAATAACGCTGCAGACATGATAGGTACGGCTGTAGGCGCTAAACTTGTACCGTTAAGGAAGGCATTAATTATTGCTGCAGTGTCAGACTTCACTGGGGCCATGCTCTTCGGCCCCTACATATCTAAAACCATGATGAAGGGAATAGCTAATACTGCCCTAATCACGAACCCTAAAGTAATTATTACTGGAATGATCGCTGCCTTACTAGCTACAGCCATTATGGAGCTTATTTCTTCAATCGCTAAAGTGCCGATGCCTGTAACTGTCGGGATAGTGATTAGCTTAATGACCTTCGGCCTCATATCATTAGGAGGTGAGGGAGTTGAATGGAGTAGTTTAACCAGGATATTTATTTCATGGATTATATTACCTTTCTTCTCAGCAGGTTTAGCCCTAACATTACTGAAAACCTATGGAAAGATGTTTTACTCCTTCAAGCGCTTGCCCATAGTTGCAGGTTCTTCAGCACTTATCCTCACATCGTCCGCTTCATTCCTCCTACTCTATAAAGCTGGCAGAGCTGGTGGGCTAATAACTTCTGTGAGTTACTCCATCATTATAGGTTTGGTCTTTGGTATCCTGCTATGGTGGTATAGCAGGAGGGTTGTGTTAGGGAGGAAGGGAGGTGTTGAAGAAGTGATTAGGGTCCTAATGATTATCGCTATGGCGTCAGTTGCTTTCAGCCACGGCGCTAACGATGTGGGGAAGGCTGCGGGACCGCTAACAGCCATAAACGTTTTCCTGATGTCTGGGAACCTCCGCAGTAATGTGGGGGTGATGCCTTTAGCGCTTCTTTTATCTGCTTTAGGTATAGCTGTAGGAATTGCAACATGGGGACATAGGGTTGTTGGCACAATCGGTGAAGAAATAACTACGTTAACCTATACGTCGGCCTTTACAGCTCAGCTCTCATGCGCTCTCTCCGTCCTAATAATGACTCGCTTAGGAATACCTGTCTCAACAACTCAGGCCATTGTGGGCTCGGTTGCTGGCGTTGGTCTTGCTTCGGGGTATAAAACCGTTAACTTAAAAACGGTCATTAAGATATTTGCGACGTGGGGTTTAGCTATCCCTGTCTCCGCAGGCTTAACAGCTTTCTTGTATTATGCTTTAATGCTTCTTTAGTCCGCGCCTTCACCTTTCTCCCTAATGGCTAAGGTCCTTATGTAATCACCTGCGTCCTCCGAATAATCCGTGACGTTCTCTAATGACTGCATGAAGTTAAAGAGCATTAAGATTATTGCTGGGTTACTGACCTTATTACCGTATTTTATCAGCAGCCTCTTCCCTGCAAGGAACGCTTTATCAGCGTCCTCTTCTAACTCCTCAACAATTCTTGTGTACTTTATGGCTTCGTCAGGCTGGTCATACATTAGGGCTGCTAAGGACTTAGTCAGTGCTTTCACGCTTTCATGAACGTCCTGACTTAATGAGTCAATCACATCTTTTATATCTGAAGGTAGCTCAAGGTAAGGGATAAGCGTTAAATCCCTAGCAGCCTCTTTTGCCTGCTCAGAAACTAAGTCAAGCCTTCTTACAAGGCGAGCAACCCTCTCCCTTACGTAACCTCCTCTCACACTAGTTAATGTGATTAGTATTTCTCTCCTCATCGCATCAGCTTTAGTGTCCGATTTAATAGCGTTTGCAAGCTCCCGCATAGCCTCACCTGAATTCATTGAATTAAGCAAATTGATCCCATGCCTAAGACCATGCACAATACCTAAAACTTCTTCTGCATAATCAATAATTGACGCAGCAAAATCCTTACTTATTCCTATAGCGGTTAAGCTAACCACTTAACTCTAACCCCTGAGCTTATTTCTAAAACGTAATTAAAAACTCTCTGAGAAATCAAAAGTTTTCAAAATCTCCCTAGCCTTATTCCTCAGCTCGCGGGATTTCTTCCTAAGCGCTAGTAAGTATTTTGCTGTGTAGTATACGGTCAGTACTGAATGAATGTACATCCCTACCAAAGCTACTATTTCCTGCATTGGGAAAGGCCTTTCATAAGCCTTTTTAATTAGCGAATTTAACTTTATACTTACTAAACCCATACCAAGCATATAAAGAGCTGTTAAGCCACCCAATATAGCGAATATATAGGGTGAGGTACCCACGATTAGGAGATAGATTAGACCAAAAAATATTGCTGGAGCTAATGAGTAAGCAAACCATAAAGGAAGTATAGGAGGTAATCCCTTACCTAATATATAGTAACCCTCAATTAGCCCTTTAACCCTAGCTCTTTCCCAGCCTAAAACATCCTTGAACTTTTTTGGCATAGATACTTTAATCACCGCGTTGCTCGAATGACAAAATTTTACACCTTTTTCACTAGCTAAGAAACTAAAGAAGAAGTCATCACTTCTTGAGGTGGGTAAGTACACTACCTTATCGTAAACACTTGATTTAACGAGCTTATTGTTTCCTGGAGCATGTTTCTTCCTAACCAAACCAAATAGCTGATGGTAAATATGATACCAGAAAAGGAGCCTTGACCATAATGAATCATCCTTAACAACCGTGAATCCTGAAATGACATCGCATTCTTTGTTTTTTGCTAGGGCGATGAGATTCCTTAAGTATTCTGAACCGTATTCGTTTCCTGAATCCCCCCAAACAATAAGATCATATTTATTATCAAGCGCATACCTAACTACCTCAATTCTTGCGGGTCCGACACCACCTAAGAATTTCTGGACTCTAAAAGTTATGCAGGGGTATAACTTACTGAAGGAATAAACTACTTCCCTAGATCCATCTTCAGATCCTCCGTCCATCACAAGAACGTGGAAGTCCTCACAAATTTTTATGCCCTTCTGAGAAGTAAGTGACTCTATAGCCCTTCTTAAACCTAACTGTTCGTCCTTATTCATGAGAACAACCAATACCTTAATGACTATCCCCTGAGACAAGCTAATTTAAGGAAAGATTAAAACTCTTTAATTATTGCTTAACATGAGATAGCAGGATCACCTTGATTTAATTAGCTTCTTAATCATTGACTCCAATGAAATTTGTGGAAAGACACTAGTTAACGCCATCCTGTATTCATTAACTAGCGAATCATATAAGTTCTTTGGTAGGTTCGAAATCTTAAGCGTTTTCTTAAAATGTCTTAACTCTCTAGATTTAGAGAACCACCACCATATCTTCACACTGACATACGTGCTGCTTATCCAAAAAACTAATTCTGTTATTGCTTTTACTACATAAAGTAACGTAATTACTCCGCTCAATTTTCTAGCTAAGTTAGTCACTTACGTCCGCCTTCCCTGGTTTTTCTTTAACGACCAATTTAACGAGCTTTTTCTTACCTACTTGCTGAATCTGTAAGACATTGACCTTAGCTAATTCCTTAATTCTTTCAGAAATTATTCTCCTGGATGCCGAACCTCTAAGCCTCCTTACCTCCCTAGTCACTTCACTAATGCTTAACCATTTATTACTCATGGCTAGAACTTCAATTATAGCTCTAGCTATAGGGTCTCGAGAGCCCAGCTTCCTCTCTAGGGCTAAAATCTTCCTAGCTACTTTAACAACCCTATAAACAGGTTGGGTATAATTTAAGGTGAGCTCTAGGGCCACCTCCATAACGGGATCGGGATAAACAGTAAGTATTAAGGACTCAATACGCTCTAATCTAGCATACAGTTTACTAAGCATATCCTCGATACGCTTAAGCCTATCCTCACTCAATCACTGCACCCAAAATTACTGGGCAGCGAGTAGGGAACACGCTCCCCCCTAATTATGGGGAAGCACGCTTTAAAGCAGTTATATTCTCTACACATCTTTGGGTTCACCCATCACAGATTATTTGAGCACCGTATTAATTAAGTAACTCTATAAGGTGAACAAAAAGTGAGCAATAATACTGGCGTTAGATTAATCCGTTCTGCTTGTAATTCTTGACATTAGTTAAATTATAGCTTAATGTAAAAATATTTACATAGATTGAGAATACAATTTAATAAGTTTGTTAACAAATTTATTAAGGGGTTTGGTTTGACTTCCCAGAACATAAGCAATAACGTCTTAAGAGAAAAAGGCAGAAAGCGTCAATCCTTAGAGCGTCTTTTAAACCCTTCATTAATTGACTTCATAGCTCAAGTACAGAGCTATGACTATATACCTGAGGTGACGAAGGTTGCTTTAGATATGAACATGCATGCATCAACTGTATGGAAGTTCATGAATACCTTACTTAAGAGAGGCCTTAATTTTTTGGGGGTACCTAATCTTTCAGGTATAGGGTTAATTGAGGCATCAATAACTCTTAGGAAACACATACCATACGAGAAGGTCTTTAAACCCTTATTGAGGGAGTATGCCCCCATACTTCCTAGGGGAACTCACCTTAAGTATCTGCTTCCTCTTCATAAAGCACAGGAATACTTAGACGTAATATTAGAGAATCAGAAAGCTGAAGTGGAGAGCGTCAATCTTTATTCCTACATAATAACAGGAAAACCTAACCTGAAGAGACATTATAACCTTAGTGAAGGCAGAATTTTAGGTAATTGGTCAGATCTCCTAAAAATTATTGAGTCACTACCGAAAGAATCAGCTCCAAGAGAAAGCATAACCAAAGCTAAGGTTGATGAA
>JALWQN010000057.1 GCA_027083115.1 Desulfurococcales archaeon | reverse complement strand
TACCTAACCTTCGTTAACGCTGGACCACACGCGTACGTTGTAGCATATATTCCTACTCTTGGATGGGTTTCCTTAGACTTTCTTGCTGGCGCACTCATTAGATACCCGTCAATAATTACGGGAGAAACTACAGATACAAACGTAACTTCTGGAGAGGTGGAAGAAATTAAGAAAGAGTTAAGCCAATACCACTATGCAGAGATAACAGCAATCTACCAAGATAAAGACATTCCTCAGAACATCTATAAAGCTATTGAGTCAGACACTATAGGACAATACCTATTTAACCTCATCAAGCCATCAGTAATTTTACTTAATTCAACCCTAAATAATTCTACCACAACAAGCAAGCCAACCACAACAACACCTATAACTACCACGGCTTCCATCACCATAAGCACTACTACTTCTACAACCACACCCTTCCCAACAACACGTAGTTCAAATCTAACACCAGCATCAAGCAAGATTACTGATACAGTAACTACTTCAGAAAGCCTGTCTGCAAGCACCCACAAAGAACTAACTAGTGAGAGAAACATATTCCCTTCAGCGCTTAACTCGATATTCATTATATTAATCATCCTAGTTTCTTTAGCTGCAGCAGTAACCACTATAGCACTGGTATGGAGGAGGTGAATTAATGAGTAAGAAAAGACTAATATACTCGCTCGCTATCCTCTACGTGATTCTACTGTCATTTTTACCAATAATAAATGACCTAGAAACAGTGAACTCCTGGGTCGGATATGGTTGGGGAGATTACAGATACACCACAGAAAAAATCAATGTAGTCTATCAGGGAATATCAATTGATGGAGACATACTGAAGATTGAGGTGAGGCCACCTCACCAATTCTCTAAATATATAACATCATTAATCCTGGATGAGCGTGAGCTTAAACCCAATAACTTAAGAGGTGCTAGTACCCTAAAGCTTAAGTCATTACGTCCTCTAGACAAAAATACCTTGCTGGCCACGTATGAAGGGACGAAAGGAGAAGTATCTGAATTAATTGAGGTCAGTAATGATGGGAGTGTTCACTTAGAAATCCTCTGTAATAAGACCTGCAACATCACAATCTTATTAAAGCATTATTACCTTAGGTGCGCTAAACAATTTAATGTCTTATCTAAAGAAGGGAAGCAAGAAATAATTATTTCTTATGAGTTTAGCTTGAATGATAAACTACTTAGGTATGCTGAAGGCAATATCTCCGTGACTGCAGTATCCTCGAAGATATCTGTTTTACGTGATAATGTAGGAATTTACGGAATCAAAGTATCGCCTACTAACTCAAATTATGTGAACATAACTATACACAAAATATTTTGGTTAGGGGACAAAGAGATAGATCCTTCCTCCTCAATTATTGAATGGATATTAACGGCAAGAATCGCTCATGTATCCTACATAATTATCGCATTAATAATCTCTGTGGTGTGGTGGAAGAAGTGGATGAAAGAGCGAAGCTAGTACTACAGGCGTTGACCATAAGATTACTGCTTGCTCCCTTCTTCTTTCATGTATGGGATATTAATGCAGTTCAAGAAGCCCTCAACAAATTCATTAACGGAATCAACATTTACTCTTACGTCTCTAACTTATCCAGTCACTTATCGGAAGTCACTGGATTACAGATTCACTATGAAGGTTTCGCATACCTCCCACACGTTCTCTACATACTGAGCCCTTTCTACGTGCTCTACAAGTCACTAGGTTTTGATCCATCGCCTATTCAGGGTGTTACAACACCTTTCTACATGCTTACTCTCCACCTAGAGCCATCGATTTTCGCGTTCCTCCTCACGATAAAATTACCGATAATATTAGCTGATGCCGGCGTAGTCTTGGCTTTATATAGTTATAGTGATAAGAAGTTAGCTAAGCTTTATGCATTCGACCCATACGTAATTTTCATCACAGCCATTTGGGGTGCATTTGATGCCTTAGTGGGTCTCTCACTTCTTTATTCGCTAATAATGTTAAGGAAAAACAAGCACTTCATTGCTGGATTAAGTTATGGGTTAAGCTTAATGAAGTTCTACTCAGCATTCGCCTTCATTCCTTTATTTATGGAGTCCCTAAAGAAAGGGAGTAGGAACGCGTTATCCTTCATTATTGGGCTACTGACTTCCCAAATACCTACCCTCTATTTCCTCATAATAAGCCCTAATGCCTTCTTGAACTCAACACTCTTCTTCCATGGAAGCAGAGTTGGAGAAGGCCTAACTCCCTTAAACGTTTTAAGCAGCGTTCAGGACCTGAATTTCAGCACCATGGCCTCACTACTTTCGTCCTTAGTTGCTATTACTGCATGGGTTTTCATAACACAAAAAACAGTTAGAGGTGAATTTCCTGTTGAGAATGGAGTTGTGCTATCAATTATTGCAGGCTTATTTATGGGTAAAATAGTTCATGAGCAATACCTTTTAGGTATCTATCCCCTCATGCTACTTAATAATAGAGACGTAGCTAAGAGACTTAGTCGAATTATTTTGGCTTTTGCTGCCGTGGACACGGGATTAATATACTTCACAACACCTATAGTGAAGATCCTATCTGGCCCAGTATGGGATTGGATGCTCAGCATATACAGAACCACATTATGGAGGACTACAATACTAGGGTATTTCTTATCAGTAACTAGGTTATTGCTTATGTTTGTTCTAGGTACAGTTTTCTTCTTAAGCGTCGTGGAAGTAATCACTTCTAAGGTATTCAGTAAAAATATTTGCTTAGGTGATGTGAAACGATGATCTCAAACAGGATAAGATTTGCTGTTTGGGGAATAATATTATTTGGTGGCTTATGGTATAGTTTAGAGGTTGATTACTCACTACGAATTCATCTCCCTTTAATAATATCTGCCCCTATTGGCTTAATCCTTCTTGGAGTAACTACCTACGTTGCTGGAGTTACTGGCAAGTGGTTGACTACCTACGGAAAGAGCGATCTCTCTAAACCTTTCGGAGAAATAGATAGGTTAGTTAAGGAAGGCCCTTACTCCTGCATGAGGCACCCAATGCATTTATTCCTTTCTTTAATGCCTATAGAGGTTGGTCTAATTTCCGGCTCTTTCACGATGACCATAATAGTTGGTCCTTTAGAGACATTAACTGTATTAATTATGGCGTTAAAGCTTGATGAGGAAGAATCCATAGAGGGGTTCGGTGAAGAATACCTGAGGTATAGGAACACAGTTCCTGCCTTTAACGTAAGGCCTTCCTGCATTATTAAATGCTTCATTAAACCTAGAGATAGAAACTAGTGGCTATACCTTGATTAGGAAATATTTTTAAGTAAAAACCTTCCTCATTAGGTCCATGTACTTCAATCCAGATCCTGTGTTAATCACAACAACCAAGTCATCTCTGCCTATGCTTCCCTCATCCAGTAATTTCTTCAGGCCCGCTATCGTGGCAGCACCTTCAGGACATGCGAGAATCCCCTCATACTTAGCTAAGTCTTTAATCGCTTCAATTATTTCATTATCTGACACAGATACTGCTAAGCCATTACTTTCCCTGATGACTTTAAGAATCAAGTAATCTGCGTAAGGTTTAGGTACCCTTATGCCGGGAGCTATTGTTGATGGGTGCTGCGGTGGTGTTACAGTACTTAAGCCCTTCCTGAAGGCCTCAACAATAGGTGCGCAGCCTTCGGACTGAACGGATATCATGCGTGGTTTCTTACTGCCTACTAAACCAAGGGCCTGCAGCTCGTTAATTCCTTTCCAAATACCTAAAAGACCTGTCCCTCCACCTGTTGGGTAAATGATTACATCAGGAATTTCCCTTAAGTCCTCAATTATTTCAAACCCCATAGTTTTCTTACCCTCAACCCTGTAGGGTTCTTTCATGGTTGTCATATCGAAAATTCCTTCCTTATCCTTAACCTTACTTAACTCAGCAGCAGCTTCAGATATTGTTCCCTCAACAAGCTTTAATCGTGCCCCATAAGCCTTAATCTCAGTAATCATTGCGGTTGGGGTGTCCTTAGGTGCATAAATATGGGCCTCTAAACCTGCCTTAGAGGCATAAGCCGCTAAGGCAGCTCCAGCGTTACCAGCTGAAGGCATACCGACTTTCTTAATCCCTAATTCCTTAGCTTTAGATAGAGCTACTGCCACGCCCCGCGCCTTGAAGGTTCCGGTAGGGTTCAAGGACTCATCCTTCAAATAAAGATTTCTTAAGCCTAAGTGACGACCTAAATTACTTGCTTTAAGTAATGGTGTCGCTCCCTCACCTAAGGAAACCACATTCTCATATCTCTTAACAGGCAATAACTCAAAATACCTCCATAACCCCAAACTTCTTGATCTCTTACTTAATGCGTCCCAGGAGAACCTCTCCTTTGCAACCTCTAAGTCGTACCGAGCGTAAAGAACACCACCACAGTCTGGACAAACAGCATGGATCTCTTCAGGGTTTAATACTTTGCCGCACTTAGTGCATTTTAGGCTTTTTAAAGCTGAAAACCAGCTAAAAACTATTTGAACCACCATCTCTATTAGATAGTTGATTTAAAAAATATTTTCAGTTAGCCTAAGCTTTTTCCCCACTTGCCCAAACGCCTTTATTAAAGTCTATTAATTTGAAAGCTTTAGCAACAGCCGTAGTAACGGTTAAGTCACCAGTGACGTTATTCATTGTTCTTACCATATCAAGTATCACATCTATACCTGCTACAATCCCTATCACGGCAAAAGGTAATCCAACGGAACCTAAGGTGACTGTTAACATTATTAATCCAGCACTGGGAACTCCTGCAGTACCTATTGAGGCCATCACGGCAGCAGAAACTACAGTTGCCATCTCACCAGCCGTAAGTGTCCTATTTATTACGTCAGCAGCAAATACTGCAACCATAGTCTGATATATTGCTGTACCATCCATATTTATGGTTGCCCCTAATGGTAGAGTGAAAGAGTAAAGTCCTCTATTAATACCTAACTTCTCGTCAGCAACTTTCATTGTGACTGGCAATGTCCCTGAGCTACTTCTAGTCACGTATGCAGTAAGCATAGCATCGTAAGCTCCCCTAAAGAATTTTGCCGGATTTATTCTAGATATTAATAATATTGAAGTGTACACGATACCTATTTGTAATGCAACCCCTAAGTAAACACCTCCTATAAGTTTGCCATAGGGCAATAACAAAGCAATGCCTGACTTTCCTATATTTATTGCTATCAATGCAAAAACACCATAAGGAGCAACTTCAAGAACAAACCTAACGATCCTGTACATAACTTCCGACATAGCATCAAAAACTTTATATGTTACTTCGGAAACTTCTCTAATTCTCTCAACTTCCGATATTCTCAAATAAGCCAGGGCAATACCTACAAATAGCGCGAAAACTATCGTGGGTATGACCTGGAATTGTGCTAACGCTGCAAACGGATTTGTAGGTATCCAATGCAGAGCTGTTTCAACAAAATTTACTGGTTTAGGTGGAGTTACTTTAACTCCCGTGAGAGCGAAACCCCTACCTGGATGAATGGCTAAACCTAAACCTAAGCCAATAGAGGCAGCAATAATTGATGTTATTATGTATATTCCAATTACCGAAGCACCAGCCTTACCAAGTGTTTTAGGGTTAATGGATGCTGCACCTAACACTAAGGTAAAGAATATCAAAGGCTCAACGATAAACTTCAGGAATCGTAGAAATATTTGGGCTACTACATAGAAGCCGACATTTTGGGCTACTGGTGGGCCAACAACAAGCCCCACAATAATTCCTAATACGAAACCAATAGTTATTTTCCAAATTACAGGGAATTCAAAGTAGCTCTTCCATAACCCCAAGGCCATTAACCTCCTTTAGAGTACCTTCGATTCTATTTATTGAGGAGTTACTTAAATATTTAATGTTTTTAAATTCAAAGTTAAAGTCTCCATGAGAGGGATTTAAGTATATATTTGTAATTTTTATATA
>JALWQN010000056.1 GCA_027083115.1 Desulfurococcales archaeon | reverse complement strand
ATCGATCCTCTGTTAGTTTCCTTAGCTGTTTCAGCGTTATCTAAGGCGTTACTTTCAGCAGTAAGAAATATGCCAGCAACATTGGAAGCTGGATGGAAACACTTAGTGCTTGATGAGGGATGGCTATTCACAAAAGAAATTAATGATGTTGTCTCTGCCTTACTTAGGTTAGGAAGAAGCTACAAAATTTCAGTGAGTATAGCAACTCAAGATCTTGATGACCTGAACACTTTGGGCTTGTCTGTAATCAGCAATACTGGCTTATTAGTTGCTATGCCAACACCCGAAAGAAAGTACTGGAAAGAGTTAGGAGCATATATGAGGATAAATGAAGATGAAATCACTTTCTATACTTCCTTACTTAGTAGAGGAGAGTGCGTAGTCAGAATCCTGGGAGATCCTAGAGGTATTCCAATCAGATACTGAGATTCCTTCGCTAATCGCTTAATGCCTAATAAATTCACTCATAACTCACTGCTTCAGTAATTAAGGCTTCATCAGTAATTAGGTCATAAATGCTGGCCTTAACCACATCATCTAGGAGTTCAATAACGGCGTAGGTTTTTCTCCCTGCCAAATACCCTGATAGAGCACCAGGATTAATCACGAGCACGCTCTGGAACTTCTTAACTTCAGCACTATGTGTATGACCATAAAGTATTACTTCCTTGATTCCCCTAGCACTTAAGTTTTCCGCTAAAGAGTAAATTATTTCTCTAGTAACGTCTGGGGAGCCAAAACCATGGAATAAAGTAAAACCAATATTCCCGAAAGAAAGTCTTAAGGGCTGGTCCTGGAGAGCACTACATAATTCCTTAAGCTTACTTTTGTCCCCGTCATTATTGCCGAAGACACCAACGATTTTTTTCTTTGTGTTTAAGAACCTAACTAAGGTAAAAGGCGAAATTATGTCACCCAAATGCAGGACATAATTGCTTGAAGTATAGTGTTTTTTCTTCAGTAACTCATCAACGGCAGATAAATTATCGTGCGAGTCAGCAATAACTAATATCTTCAGATACATGAGCTAATAACACCTCCAACAAAAATAAAACAGAGCAGTATAAAGTATTGAGCCAGATTAAAGTACTTACTTAAAAATAATTATTTTAATTTTTAGTTTTAACCTTAGCTAACTGGGTAATTGTCCGGTACTTTAGCCCTAAAGTATTTTCCTGTCTCAGGACTCTTGAACAGCCCTATCTTAACTCCTTTCCTACCTCTAGGCGCTAAAGTCCATACCTTCTCAGGGACTAACTCCAGCTCCTTACCTGTTGTCGGATCCTTTACCTTAACGGTCTTCTTTCTTGCGACCATAGATTACCACCAAAAATTTATATGCTTTAAGTAGTTTAAGAATTACGTAAAACCTTCATTAATAACAACTTGTTTTTTCATGAGTTTCTTCAGAAAAAACATAGTATTTCTTCATAAATACCTTTAAATCAGGGATTATTACATAAATTTATTAATGAATTTTTAAGATGACTGATTAAAAATGCCAAGATAAAAAGTTCAAGATAATATTCGAAGAGCTATTATTTTAGTCCCTAATCTCTTTAGTAAGGGGGAGAGAATGGAAGCAATACTGTTTAGTGATGTGGATGGAACCTTAACACTAAATAGAACATCCTCGTTGCTTGACTTGGAGGCTGTGGCACTAGCCAGAAAATTATATAATAAAGGAATTACTGTGGTTTTAGTTTCAGGTAACTCGCTACCAGTTCTTCGGGGCCTATCAATATATTTGGGTCTAGGAGGGTACTCCATTGCCGAAAATGGAGCCGTAATATATACCGACGGAATTGAGGTGGTTTGCAGGTATTGTGATGAAGTAAATAAAGCTAAGGAGTTGGTCTTGAAGGAGGGAGGAAATAAAATCATAGATACTTGGCAGAATCCCTTCAGAATATGTGATAAGGCCCTAAAGTGGAAGGGGGATGAAGAAGAAGCAATAAACTATGTTAAGGAACTGCTTAGGAGAAAAGGAATTAAGGATGTTGAGGTCGTGTCAAGCGGATATGCAATCCACCTATACCCCAGTAACTGCAATAAGGGCTCAGGAATTAAGGCATTCCTGAAGGATTACGTCGGCAAAAAGGATTTTCCTGTTTACTGCATCGGCGATGCCGATAACGACGTTTCAATGAGGGAGGCCTGCACAAAACTAATTGCAGTATCTAATGCGGATGCCTCATTAAAGAGTGTAGCGGATTATGTCACTAAATCACCCTCATCTAAGGGCTTCATAGAAATTGCTGAAAAGCTCCTGAAGAATCAGTTATGAATTACTAAACGAAATAAACGCTTAAAAAGGACCATAAAAGTGGTTTACTGGTGCCGGGGTAGCTCAGCCGGTAGAGCGCCGGGCTGTTAACCCGGTGGTCGGGGGTTCGAGTCCCCTCCCCGGCGCTTCTTTCTACTGCGTTTTCAGAGTTAGGTAAAACTTAGCGATCTCTTCTAGGGCGCCGACATAGATTGTTTTAACTTGTCCTTGCTTATTCCTCCCCTGAAGGTAAACGTAATCCTTTCCCTTCACTCTTTTAACTACAAAACGCAAAAATTTGCAGGGGCCTTACTCGGTTTTGCGTTAACCCGAATCTGTTTCTTTGCAGACAGGAAAACTATAATACGGCCAATAAAGCGTGATAAGCTTTAATCGCATGTAATTAGTCTTAAAAATAATATAGTTGTTAAATATATTTATTAATGTTTTAATAACGAATGAATAATAAGTAAAGTGTTTTAGAACCTTATTCCTTATTGTTTATGATGTGGAATAATGGATGAAAAACATAAGCAACTTGATTGGTATGGGATTTCTTTAAGGCTTCATGAAAAATATAGAGGAAAAATTGAGGTCGTTCCTAAAGTCCCTATTAAGGGGTTAAGGGATTTAGCTATTTGGTATACACCGGGCGTTGCTGAACCCAGCAGAAAAATAAAGGATAACCCGGACTTGTCTTTTCGTTACACATTCAGATGGAATTATGCTGCCGTAGTGAGTAACGGAACGCGGGTCCTAGGTTTAGGTAAGATAGGCCCTGAGGCAGCCTTCCCTGTCATGGAAGGTAAGGCCTTACTCTTTAAGTATTTGGGAGGCGTTGATGCAATCCCTATACTGGTGAATGAAAGAAACCCAGACAAGTTCGTTGAGGTCGTTAAGGCTCTTGAACCGAGTTTTGGAGCCATAAATCTTGAAGATATAGAGAGCCCCCAATGCTTCTACATCCTTGATAAATTAAGTAAGGAACTGAATATTCCAGTATGGCATGATGATCAGCAAGGTACGGCCCTAATTGTTTTGGCTGCGCTAATTAACGCATTCAAAGTTGTTGGGAAGGACTTAAGGAATTCGAAAATAATTCTTTACGGTTTGGGGGCAGCTAACTACGCGATCCTAAGAATGCTAAGAGCTTACGGCGTAAATACTGGGAAAATATTGGTTGTTGAGAGACCAGGCATAGGGATTTTAGGTCCTAATCACCCTCTTCTTAACGACTTCAAAACAAAGATGCCACATTGGTATGAGGCCTCATTAATTACCAATAAGGAAGGAGTACAGGGTTCGGCTGAGGAAGCATTTAGGGGTGCTGATGCCGTAATAGCGGCATCCAGACCCGGCCCTGACGTAATAAAGAAGGAATGGATAAAGAAAATGGCTGAAGACCCAATAGTTTTCTCACTAGCTAACCCAACACCTGAAATTCTTCCAGAGGATGCTAGGGAGGCCGGCGCCAAAGTCATCGCTACAGGCAGGTCTGACTACCCTAACCAAGTAAATAATTCTTTAGGCTTTCCAGCAGTATTTAGAGGTGTCTTAACAGTTCAAGCCAAGAGAATGAGTGAAGGGATGTTTTTCGCTGCGGCTGAAGCCCTAGCTAAACATGCTGAGGAGAAAGGATTAAGGGAGAACTACATAATACCCTCTATGGATGATAGTGAGGCATATATTAAGGAAGCAGTGGCTGTTGCTTCAGAAGCCATGAAGGAAGGTATAGCAAGAATTAACCTATCCTTCAATGAGTTAGTTAGTGAGATACGGGATTACGTAATGAGGCCTAAGAAATACATGGATTTGATGCTGAGTGCTGGCTTCATTAAGTGAAGGAAAGTCTATTCATTTGTCCTTCAAGACCCTAGTAAGCCTTTTCCTTAAGGACCTTAAGGGTGAAAGGTATTTGTAAATCTTTTGAAATATCCTTGAGTTCGTTATAGACGTTCTTATGAATTGGGATCCCAATAGTTAAGCGAGTCTGCATGGTTAGCCAGGCCTTCTCACCAGGTATCCATATTCTTTCAGCCTTCGGATGCTTCTTTAGGGACTTTATTTCCTGAATATATTTATCTATCCTATCTAAGAATGATTCTCTATTCATGAAGGAATCTATATTTACAGCCATTACTGCATGACCCACATTACCGGGCTTATCGCTTACGGTATATCTAACGTGAGCCCCCCACCCAGAGCCCGAGAGGATTCCTGCAAATATGTCGACCAACATAGCTAACCCGCTTCCTTTATGGCCACCGAATAATTCACCCACACCGCCCAAAGGAAGTATGGCTGCCTCCTTACCCCTTATTTTCTTAAGGATGACGGTAGCGTCACCCTCCAGTAACTCACCGTTCTCTGCAATTACCCAACCCTTAGGAATCTCTTTACCGACCTTAGAGTATATCTCTATCTTACCTAAAGGAACAACAGATGTTGCTGCATCAAATAATATGGGTGGTGGTTCTCGCTTAGGTACCGACAAAGCAATGGGGTTTGTTCCAAGATATCTTTCCACAGTATGTGTGTAAGCTACCAGTGGGGTCGAGTTAGTCAGGGTTAAACCCATGAATCCCTTGCCCGCTATCTTAAGGGAATAATAGCCTGCGATACCGAAATGCTGGCTGTTCCTAACAGCCACAAACCCAATACCGTAGCTCTTGGCTTTCTTCATAGCTAATTCAGCAGCAAAGCTGGTTGTTGGGTGCCCTAAACCTGAATCACCATCAACAACAGCTATAGCTCCTGAATCCCTCACAACCTTAATTTGTGGCTTAGGTTTTACAGACCCTGCCTTTATTCCATCAACATATCTCTTAACCCTCTGCACACCATGGCTCGATATACCCATTAGGTCTGCAGACACTAACACATCAGCAATGACTGAAGAGTCTTTCTCTCTGCAGCCTAAACTAATAAAAACATCCTTAACCCAAGCCTTAAGGCTTTCATGATCGACCCTAAAGTAATCTGCTGGAGGTGTTGGCTTTTCTCTCTCAAAGAACTCAATTACCAACTTAACCACCCTACAGGAATTACTTAATTAATGAAGTTTTAAGGTATTTTATTATGCATGAAGGATTAAAGTGGTGATTGATGTGAGGATTGAGAATATAGAGGAAGCCCTAGAAAAAAGTTTCGGTGAAATAACTAAGTTATTGAGTGATAAAGACGCAACAAGAGAACAAATAATTAAGTTAGGTAGGGACGTGATTAGGGAGTCCGGCTACGTAATAACTTCATTACATAATAGAGACCAGGACTCAGCGAAGAAACATCTCAAGGCCCTAGAGGACGTGTTTAGCGAGGTTTGGAGACTAACAGAAAAATACAGCGACTTAAGAGAGGCAGGCTTAATGAATAATATCGTGTCAGAATACGTCGAGGCTGAAGTTTTTTACGACTTAATCATTAATTCATCAATTCCTACTTTCCAAGAGTTAGGGGTTACACCCGCACAGTTCATTCAAGGGATCCTGGATGTCATTGGAGAAATAAAGAGGTATGTGCTGGATCTATTGAGGTCTCACGAAATTCTTAAAGCTGAAGAACTCTTCAGGATTGCTGAAGTAATTTATGAGTTCACTAAACCCTTAGATTTCCCTGACCCCATAATTCCTGGTATTCGTAGAAAAACAGATGTAGCGAGATCAATTATTGAGTCTTTAAGGAGCTTACTAACGGATCTGAAATCTAGGGAGGAACTGATTACGGCTCTGGAGGAATGCAAGAGAACACATTAAATCAGTAGTGTGTGGTCCCCCGGGAGGGATTCGAACCCCCGACCGCCCGGTTTCTGCCGGAGGGCCCCTCCCGGAATTGACCTGTACCCTCCGGGGCTGACTACAGCCGGGCGCTCTACCGCTGAGCTACCGGGGGAAGTCTATAAGGTTTTCTGCTGAGGAGATTATAAGGATTGCTTTCAAGCCATAATTAAGTGTTCTGTTCAAAGTGGGTCTCTATTTAAATGGTCTTCCCTGCTAAGATAGTTAGTAGGGGAAGTTATTGCTCTTCAGAAGGAAGAAGCTAGATAAGGCTTTGGCTAGGAGGGAGATGGCTAGGGTAGTTATTAATTTAAAGCAACTCCATAAGAGGGCCTATTACTACAGAACCATGTTGGAATCGAAAATAGCGCAGAATAAGGAAAAACTTGCTTACGCTGAGGACGAGAACTTAAAGAGAACACTACTCGAGAACATCAGGATGTATACTGACGCACTAAAGGCCGTATCATATGTTGAGGCAGTTCTTGAGTTACTGATAGTTAGGTTAGAGACTTTAGGTTATCTCGGATTAACAGTTAAGGAAATCGCTCTAGTTAAGGAAGTCCTTAAAGGAATAAAGGACTCGGCGAGCATAATGCCTGATATTTCATTAATTAGTGAAGACATAAGCGAAAGAATAACTGACTTAATGGATTATTTGCCAATAACTGGCTCAACATTAACGATAGCTTCTTCTGAGGCAAAGAAAATAATTAGTGAGGCGGAAGTAATAGCTAAGGAGAGATTAGCGAGTGGCTCACTTACTGCCTAAGTACACGTACTTGCCATTTTCCTTTCTTAATATTCCGTCCTCCATCAGCAACCCTATGGCGTCCTTAAAGTACTCCTCACCCACATCAAGCTCGTACCACTCAACGAACTTCTTCACTAATCCATTGAAGTCCCACTCAACCTTACCGTATTTGCTTTCCTCAGAAAGAATTCTCTTAAAGAACTGGTAAGTATCTTCCAACCTAGTCCAAGGATACTGGAACCAGACCCATTCCTTAACCTCCATAAAGTAGTAGTCTGGCCTAAACTTAGCGGCTGACGAAATCCATTGGAGAACAGCTATCCTAACTTCGGAAGGATTCCAGTTCTTTTGGATGTAGTTCTTAGCCAGAAGCAATGATTCACCAGTATCAACGATATCATCAACTAAGAGCGCCTTAGAATCACTTAAGTCTATCTTGTAAGGGTACTTAATTATGGCTCTCTCCTCCGCCTTAGCAGCTTCGGTCCAGTGCTGAGACTGTATCGAAACCAAGTTATTTATCGTCAGGAAATCGCAAACTAATCTTGCAGGAACATAACCTCCCCTAGCCACCGCAATAATCACGTCTGGCATATAACCAGAGGCCTTAATCTTTGAGGCCAAACCCCTAGACCACCTAACAACGTCTTCCCAACTGACTAAAGTAGTCTTCACTCTAGCCACTTAATATTCCCTCTTAACTTAGTTTCTGGCGTTATAGATAAGGATTTCGTTACTCTGAGAGAATGTAGGTCAAGCATGAACGGCATAGCTTCATAATACTTATTAAAAAAACTTATTATTTAGCTCAGGTGAGGAAGCATTTCCGGGCTTGGGAAATTAAGCTTAAAGAACTTAGAGAAAGAGGTTTCGGAGTTTTGGTTAAGGAATGAGATCCCTAAGAAGTGGCGGGAATTCCGAAATGAAGGAAAGAAATTCACTTTTCTTGAGGGACCACCAACAGCGAACGGATATCCCCACATAGGTCACTTAAGAGGCAGAATCTATAAGGACATGGTACTTAGGTACTACAAGATCAGAAATTATTGGGTTTGGGCTCAGGCAGGATGGGATGAGCAAGGGCTTCCTGTTGAGGTGGAGGTTGAGAAGAGACTAGGTATCAAGCACAAAAAAGAAATAGGGGAGAAGGTAGGGTACGAAAAGTTCGTGCGTAAGTGTAATGAGCTAGTTGATTATTACCTTCGGTTCTGGGAAGATTACGCAACTAAAGAGATTGCTTTATGGCTGGATCTGGAGAAAGCATATGAAACTCGGAGAGCTCACTACATAAATCACGTCTGGCACTTAATTAAGAAAGCATATGAGAAGGGCCTAATATATGAAGGCTATAGGGTATTACCTTATTGCCCGCGTTGTGAGACCGCTTTAAGTGATGCTGAAGTAGATCAAGGCTATCAGGAAAAAATTTCTCCCTCAATATACGTGAAGTTCAAAGTTAAGGACGAAGAAAATACATACTTAATTATATGGACTACAACACCCTGGACCTTAATAGATAATGAAGCGGTGGCCGTCAATCCTGAAGGGACCTACTGCAAAACCAAGGTTGGTGAAGAATACTGGTGGGTTGCTGAGCAACGCCTTCAGGAACTAACGAATTTGTTAGGAATTAAGGAATGGAAATGCGTTAAGAAGGTTAAGGGGCAGGAGCTAGAAAGGATTAAGTATGAGCATCCCCTGATAGATGAAGTGCCTATTCATAAGGAGCATAAGAGAGCTCACTATGTTGTTGTGGCTGATTATGTCTCGCTGGAGGAAGGCACAGGCTTAGTGCACATAGCTCCTGGTCACGGGCCCGAAGACTTCGAGGTCGGATTGAGGTATGGACTCCCAGTAACCAGTAATGTGGAGATAAACGGCATATTTAATAATGAGGGAGGGGCCTTCAAAGGTCTATATGTCGATGATGCCTCCAAAAAAGTTATTGAGTTATTGAGGGCTAAGGGAAGACTAGTGTATGAAGGCACGATAAGGCACCAGTATCCTCACTGCTGGAGATGCCACACACCATTAATTTACAGGGCAGGTAAGCAATGGTTCCTTCGGGTTACAGCAATAAAGGAAGATCTCTTAAGGGAATTAAAGAAGGTTAAGATCTATCCACCTAAGCTTAGGGCACGTTTCGAGAATTGGGTGGTTAACGCTAGGGACTGGACAATTTCCAGATCTAGGGTTTGGGGAACACCTCTCCCAATATGGAGGTGTAGAAACAAACCTGAGAAAATCTTGGTAATAGGCTCCTTAGATGAACTAAAACAGAAAGCTGAGGGACTGCCTGAAGTGAGTGACGACGAGATTGTCCATAGACCATGGATAGATCAAGTGAGGTTGTCAGCAGACGGGTGTGAGGAATGGGTTAGGGAGCCTTACGTTGTTGACGTATGGATAGATAGCGGTATTGCTTGGTTAGCTTCAGTAAATGGGTTAAGAAATAAGGAACTATGGAGCTCGTTATTCCCGTATAACTTCATAACTGAAGGCATAGACCAGACAAGAGGATGGTTCTATTCCTTATTAGTTACTTCAGTCATACTTACTGGGAAAGCCCCATACAAAGAAATACTGATGCAGGGTTTAGTTCTCGATAAATACGGAAGGAAGATGGCTAAACACCTTGGTAACGTAATATGGGCAGCAGATGCTTTAAAGAAATACAGTGTTGATCAGCTTAGGCTATACATACTTAGCAGTTATCCTCCAGGAGAGCCATTTGTATTTGACTTAGAGGAACTAAAGGAGCCCCTTTCTAAGCTTAACATAATATGGAACATCTTCCGATTTACAGAAACATACATGAATCTAGACAACTTCACTCCAGAAAAATATAGGCTTAACGAACTCATGAAGAAAGCCAGAAAAGAAGACAAGTGGATACTTTCGAAAGTAAATTCCGTTCAGAAAAAATATGAAGAACATATGAGGTCCTACGACCTACACCTAGCAACCAGGGAAGTAATTAATTACTTCATAGATGACTTAAGCCATTACTACCTTAGGTTAGTCAGACCTAGAGTTTGGAGGGAGGAAGGCGACGACAAATATGTTGTTTATGCTGTGCTTTTCTACGCATTGAAGAAGGGCCTTCAGATGCTAGCACCCATAGCACCCCACTTAACTGAGTACTTGTGGCAGAAATTCATTAAGAAGTACGAGCCTGATGAGGCAGAAAGCATTCACTTAAGCGTTATTGAGGAAGTTAATAATGAACTCGTAAGTAAGGAGCTAGAGGAAGTCTTTGAGCTATCTATGAGGGCCGCAAGCTTCCTTAATTCCCTCAGAAATGAGGCAGGCATTAAAATAAGATGGCCATTAAGGAAGGGCTACATAGCATCCGAAAATCAGTCGGTGCGTGAGAAAATTGCCGAGGGTAAGGAAGTGATTGAGTTCTTAGTTAATTTAAAGGACCTGGAAGTTACGGATAAATTACCTGAAGAATGCAGTAGTAACCAATACGTTAAGGGCGAAGAGAACGAGCTTAAGGGATGCATACCCTCTAAACTCGACGAAGAAACATATCTCGAAGCCCTAGCTAGGGAAATAATCAGAAGGGTTCAGGTAATGAGGAAAAAAGCAGATCTTCAAGTAGATGAATTCATTAATGTATATATAGAGACACCTGATGAAGACCTAAAAAAGGTTGTTGATGAATTAAGGGGCTACATATCCAATGAGGTGAGAGCTAAGGAACTCACTTTTTCAAGCCCAACACAATGCACGTTAGTGATGGACTGGAGGGTTGAGGGTAAGCCAATAAAGATAGGGATAGAGAGGGTCAGTTAATGCTTATTGTGTCCGGGTCCTTGAATTATGATATGTTTTTCAAGGTCGATTATTTCGCTCCACCAAAGTCAGTAATTAAGGAACTACATCGCTACTTGGGAGGTTCTGGAGGTAATTCAGCTGTTGCTGCAGCAAGGATTTTAGGAGATAAGAAAGTAGCTTTCATTGGTGCGGTAGGTAAGGACGAGATTGGGAGGAAACACATAATTAGCTTAATGAATGAAGGTATCTTAACAAACCTCATATTTGCGATTGAGGGGGTGGAGTCTGGGCAGGCTTTCGTTGCCTCAGATCCTTCAGGGGAAACGGCTGTTTACAGCTATTACGGAGCTAACACATACTTATCTCCCGACCTCATAAGGAAAGAAGAAGTTCAGGAAACAATAAGGAATTCTTGGGGAATATTAATAACTAATCCCCCTCTACCAACAATTAAGGAATTAGTTAGTGCTTCTAGAAAAAACGGTAAAGTGATTTTCTGGGACCCGGGTGCCTTATCGAAACACAGGTTAGAGGCACTTAAAGAAATAATTAAGAGTATTAACTACCTCATGCCGAATAAAAAAGAATTACTTACTCTCGTGGGAACACAAGACATGGATAAAGCCCTCCACCTCCTTAAGGCAATCAACCCAGGACTTAAGGTAATTGTTAAGGAAGGTGGTAATGGCTCAACACTGTATAACCTGAAAGAAAACTCAGGCATACATATTTCGTCAATTCAGCCCGCAAGCCTAGGTCTAAATGTTTCTTCCTCAGTGGGTTGTGGAGACACATACTCGGGAGTCTATGCCGCCCTAAAACATGAGGGGTGGGAGGATAAAGAAGCGCTAATTGCTGCAGCCTGCGCCTCAACAATAAATCTTGCATTCGATGGGCCAAGGAATTCACCAAAACTCAATAAATTAATGCAGTACCTACCTAAATGCAGGAAGGCGTCAGAAGTCATGGAGTTTTGGTTGAAGAAGTAACCACCAAAAGGATAAGCTTATTTCCCACAAAATATAAATCTTCATTTAAGAGGTGGTTTGTTGCCCGAATGTAGCAATATATTTGATAATATTGAGAAAATTTCTAAGGATCTTAGGGAAGGCAACATACTGGGATCAACTGAGGCAGCACTAACAATTATGAATGAATGTAGGAAAGCCTCAAAAATTTGTGAACCAAGAAAGTATGTGAAGTACCTGCTGAGAGCCATACCCCAATTCCTTTCTGCAAGACCTACTTCGCTCATAATGAAGAACTTCATTAGAGAATACCTAACTAGGTTTACAGAAACCATAAACGAGTCAGGCATTAAAGAAGCAACCAAATCAACACCAGCACTTATTGATTTTATACAATCGAAAGTGAATGAAATTAAGAACGCGGTTGCTTTAGCAGGCTCCAAAAGGGTGGTTGATGGAGCAACAGTACTTATTCATTCATACAGCACTACCTTAATTAAGTTACTTAAGATAGCTCGGGACTCAGGCAGAGATTTCCAGGTGTACGTAACTGAGTCCAGGCCCATAGGGGAAGGTATGGTGACGGCCTCCCAACTAAGTAAGCTAGGTATAGAGACAACCTTAATTGTTGATTCTGCTGTGAGGTACGTCATGAAAAGAATAACGGATGTGTTCTTCAGCGCAGATGCTGTTGCCGCAAACGGCGCCGTAGTTAATAAGGTAGGTACATCAGCTATTGCTTTAGCGGCTAAGGAGGCAAGAGTCAGAACCTATGTAGTTGCTGGGACCTACAAGTTCGGTTTAGAAACAGTATTTGGGGAATTGGTTGAGGGCGTTGTCTTAAGTAAGGCATCACTAATTATTCCTGATCAGGAACTTAACTCATTAGCTGGCCGGGTTCTAGTGAGGGCCCCAATATTCGACGTTACTCCACCAGAATACATAGACGCAATAATTACTGAGTTAGGGCTCATAGCTCCGCAGGCTGTCCCATTAGTTATTAAGGAAATATTTGGTTGGCCACCTAAGGTCATAAATATTGAGGACTTGCTTAAAGAGGTGAGTAAGAGTGCCGCTTAACTATAGAGGTTACGCAATACCTGACAAAGTTGTCGAGATTAGGGAAGGAATAAGGACTATGAAGATTAGAGGAGCAGGAAAGATTGCTAGGGCTGGAGCATTAGCTTTAGCTGAAGCTGCAAAAACATACAGAGGTTCTGACCTGAAGAACTTCCTGAAATATATAGAGATCGTCGCTGAATACGTGAGGTCAGCAAGGCCTACTGCAGTATCCTTACCTAATGCCGTTGCGTACGTGATGAACAGGTTAAGGAGGGCTAAGTTCTCATCAGTTCAGGAAGGGATTGAGGTCGTGAACGAGTTAGCTGATGAATTTGTCGAGTACTCACTGAATGCCGTGAAAATAATTGGGGATCTGGGAGCAAAAAGATTAGTTAATGGGGATGTCGTGATGACACACTGCCATAGCACGGCAGCGGTATCAGTTATAGCTACGGCACATAAGATGGGTAAAGTAAACATAGCTTACGTGAAGGAGACAAGACCTAAGATGCAGGGCTTAATAACAGCTAAGGCCTTAGCTGACGCAGGACTTGATGTTATTTTAGTGCCTGACTCTTCAGTTAGGTACTTTATGAAGAAAGTAACTAAGGTTGTTGTTGGCGCAGACACTATCTCAGCTAATGGAGCAGTAATCAATAAGGTAGGTACATCAATGGTTACTTTAGCGGCTAAGGAGGCGAGAGTCAGAACCTACGTGGCCGCTGAAACCTACAAATTCAGCCCTAGAACAGTCATAGGGGAGCTGGTTCCTATTGAGGTTAGGGAACCCACCGAAATAGTTAGTGAGAAATGGCTTAAGGAGAACCCAGGAGTTAAAGTATATAATCCTGTGTTCGACGTTACTCCACCAGAATACATAGACGCAATAATTACTGAGAAGGGAGTAATTCCTCCGCAGGCTGCAATACTGATACTGCTTGAGGAATACGGGATAAAGATATCTGATATCCTTTCAGGAGAGTTAGGGGGAGTACTTAAGGATGAGGAATTAAGGGAGTAAGTAAGCCCTAATTCCTAGTTTTTTATTTAAGTAAGAAACAAAAGAGTAACCTCCCGTACTCCTAACGCTATTCACTAAAACAACCTTTGGCTTAGCCATCTTCACATAATAAACTAAGCCCTCGAAGTCTGCGTGGTCGCTGAAAGCTATTTGCCACCACCTGTGATTCACTCTCTTTATAGGTGTTCTGAACTCCCAACCGCTTAACCTTACGTGAGTGCCGAAACCATTAACACCTTTCCTAAATAGGTGGGTAAAGTAAACGTACCAGCCTGTCCTCATAACTTCCTGAGCTTCATCAGAGGTGTTGAGGAAGTAGTCCTTTATGACCCAGCCGTGCTTCTCCAGTATCTTAGCTAATATATACTGCTTCGGGTCGAGAATGAAGGGGGCATCTATTCCTTTATTCCTAAGTAGATTCATGACCTCCTGAACCTTACCGTAGTAGGCATGGATATATATGGGGCCTTTAGCTAGGCTCTCCTTAACGAAATCCGCTAGAAGAATGTCTATGTAGTCGTCGAAGAAACGCCTGTAGGATGGGTCGCCATAGACTGCATCAATAACTAAAACATCAGAATTAATTATGGGTGTCTCCTTACCGGGTTTCTTGAAGTCGCTTGTATAAACTACTCTCGTTCCGTCTCGAGCCTCACAAACCACCTGAGCTGTTCCGGGAATATGGAGAGCTCTTCTGAACTCTACGTTGCAGTCCGTTAATTGGAGAGCCTCACCAAAATTAAGGGGCCTTAATTTTTCTTCACTGATCTTTGCCCCTAAGGCAAGCAACCACTCTAAAGTTATTGGGGTACCAATAATATGGGGGGATTTACGTGCTGAGCGCGACAAATATTTTGTATGGTCTGAATGAACGTGGGTCACTATCCTTGGGAGATCATCAACATGACCATCTATAACTGCAGTTGACCAAAGGACTACGCCGCCATGATCGTTTATTTTAATGTCTAAATTCATACCAACAGTCCTCAAAACCACTACTATGCTTTAGTTGGGGTGGGTTCAGAAAAACTTTTACCTGAGTTAAGCAGTGGTTTAATGTTCCTTCCAACCATACCTTTCCTTTAATACGGTCTGGAATTCACTTAGGTCAGGGTTAATTACTGGGGCATCACCAGCAACCTCCTTAACAATATCTGGGTCCTTAAGTCCGTGTCCCGTTACTAAAACAACAACTTCATCACCTTTATCCACCTTGCCTTCATTAATTGCTTGCATTAAGCCCGCTAGTCCAGCAGCCCCGGAAGGTTCAGCAAATATTCCTTCATAACTTGCTAAGTACTTCATTGCTTTGAGAATTAGCGAGTCACTCACCTCTTCAGCATCACCTCCAGAATCCCTTAAGGCCTGGATTCCTCCATCACCGTCCCAAGGATATGGATCCTCCAACCCCCATGCGACAGTATGAGGGTTCTTCCAAGGCCTAATGTTGTGAGGATCCTGTCCTTCTTTGAAGGCCCTAACGAATGGTGGATTACCGCTTGATTGAACAGCCACTAATTTCGGTATACGACCGATCAACCCTAATTCACGATAGTCTCTGAAGCCCTTCCACACACCGGTCAGTAATGAGGCAGCACCAACAGGAACATAAACCCAGTCAGGTAAGTCCCAACTGAGTTGCTCACTAATCTCATATGAGATTGTTTTGGGTCCCTCAATCTGGTAGGGGTTGAAAGGACCGAAGCTAGGCGAGGGGTAAAAACCAAATTTCTCATACGTTAACCTCATCAGCTTAACTGTAGGATCTTCCTCCCCTAATCCCCTGACTTTAAATACATGTGCCCCGTAAAATAGCAGTTGAGCGATTTTGCCGTAACCGGCTTGCTCAATGACGAAAGCATAGACCTCCATGCCTGCTTTAGCTGCATAAGCAGCTAAGGCTGCAGCCGCATTACCTGAGGAGGCTGTGGTTAGCTTCGCAAACCCAAATTCCCTAGCCACACTCACAGACACAGACATGCCCCTATCCTTAAAGGAGCCTGTTGGGTTCCTTGTTTCGTCCTTAAGCCATAAGTTCCTAATCCCTAGTACTTCAGCTAACCTACCTGCTTTAATTAGTGGCGTACCACCTTCACCTAAGGAAATTATGTTGGATTCGTTCTTAGGAGGAAGCAAATCGATGTATTTCCATTGATTGGCTAGAGGCTTTTTCTCAACATACTGTTTCGTATAGAATTCCTTAAGCCTCTCGTAATCGTAAAATATGTCCAGCCTGCCTAAATCTTTCTTAACGCAAGTTATTGGTTTATCTTCGTAATTATAGGTCTTTCCGCACTTGGAGCATTTAAGGAACTTTATATACTTACTCAATACTTACTGCACCGTTTCCTTAGGATGAGGAAGAATTTAAGGAAAAATTAACGTGCTCATTATAATATTATTCTAAAGCAATCACTTCTCCCAGTACTTCCCCGGGAAGTATATGGCCCTAGTAGGGCATACAGTAGTGCATAAGCCACACCCATAACACCTGGATGTATCCACTAACGCCGTTCTCACATTACCTTTGCTGATTACGTGAACAGCATCGTAATCACAGGATTGCTCACATAAACCACAAGCTATGCATTTGCTCTCATCCACTACAGGGTTCTTTATTTCGTACCACCCAGCAGGGTCATAACCCAAGTACTTTAGGGCCTTACCTCTAATGTCTTCGACACTTGAGTAACCGTGATCCTTAAGCCATTTCTTGACGCCATCAGCTAACCTCTTAAATACTTGAGGACCTTCAACTATTGCCTGTGTACATACTTGAACAGCAGTGGCACCAGCCATTATGTACTCTATTACGTCCTCAGGTGCAGAAATACCTCCCACACCCACTATAGGTAATTTAGTTACTTTAGCTATTTCAGCAACTATAGCTACTCCTAAAGGCTTTATTGCTGGGCCCGAAAGCCATCCATGACCAAATGGGCCACCCATAACTGGCCTACCAGTTTCTACATCTATGTGTAGGGCTGGCCCAACAGTGTTTATTGCTACGAATCCATTGACACCCGCCTGCTCTAGCTCCCTAACCATGTCCTTCAATCCCCATATATGTGGACTTAACTTAGGGAATATCGGCACGTCCACAGCCCCCCTCAGTGCCTTAGCAGATTCAACTACTGGCGTGTATTCGTGGCCTAAGTAGTGTGTGGAGAATTCAATAGCGTCAGCTCCTGCCTTAACTGCCTTAGGGCCTAACTCCCTTAACTCATGTGCCTTATAACCTATACTGGCAATTAACGGTATGTTGTGTTTGTCGGCTACCTTCCTAGCGTAAGGGAGTTCCTTCTCAAACCATTGCTCAGGTGGTAGGTCAGTCCATAGCTCAGCATTCAGGAAGCCGTAGTAGGCTCCCCTAACCGTTGCCACTTTAGTGACTAATTCATTGCCCTTATATTGTGGGACTATCAACCCAATATTTCCTTTATTAACTACCCCCATATGAGGCCTAGGAACCTTAGCAGCGACAACGCCTATGGTCTTAGATACTAGTCCCCCAACACCATTCTCTGCAAGTCTCTCCATCGCTGGACCGTCTCTTGATATAGGGCATGCGGAATTCAGGATTGGGTTCCTGAATTTTAACCCAGCTATTTCTACCGATATATCTACCATTTCATTAATCACCTCGCAAAAATTAGGGTTTTAGGTACTCGACCTTATATTTAGGTTCCATCGATATCATTCTATCCCATAGTTTGTTGACTACCTTATGCGCGTAGTCCATCACTTTCTCTATATCCACCTTAACTAGTTTCCTGTCCTTAACGATCCAGTCCCCATCAACCAGCACCCCCCAAACGTCTGAGCCTGTGAAGGTATTAACTAAATGACCATATATTGTTCTTTCATCTAGTGGCGTATGCACAAATTCTGGGGAAATCACCGTTATGTCAGCGTCCTTACCGATCTCTATGGAACCGACCCTGCTATCTATGCCTAATACCTTTGCTGCATCTATTGTGGCCATCTCAACAATCTTAACGGGGTCAGTTACTCTAGGATCCTTCAATGCTACCTTATGTATGAGGTAGGCAGACCTCATGTTATCGAATACATCCATTATGTAACCATCATTACCCAACCCAACAGTTAAACCCATAGAGAGCATTTTAGGTACTGGAGGAACACCAACGCCGTTAATCATGTTGCTCATTGGGTTATGGGCTACTTTCACGTCATGTTTCTTTAGAAGCCTTAACTCATCATCTATTGCTTGCACAACATGGACTGCCACTAACTTCGGTGAGAGAAAACCTATGCTTTCCATCCTCTCTACGGGTCTCTTACCGTATCTTTCGATGCTGTGGTAAACATCTATTAGTCCTTCCTCAACATGCAGGGCATATATGGTTCCATACTTATCAGCGAGTTCTTTGGTCTTCACGAGTATATCGTCGGTTACCGTGAAGGATGCATGTACGGTAAATATTCCCTTTACTTTAGTGTGGGGGTTGCCCCAAGTAGCTTTAACGAAACGCTCGTTCTCTCTTAACCCATCATACCCTTCTTGAATGCTTCTTCTTTGGGTTACTGAGAAGCCAGCAAACCCCTTCAAACCCACCTCATTAGCAGCTTTCTCAATAAAGTCAAGCGACTTATGAATGGCGTTTGGGGCATCCAAAAGATCTTTGAAGAAAGTTGTCCCTGTTCTTGCAAGCATTATAGTCCCTAGAAGGGCACTAATATAAATATCCTCGTAAGTCAAGTTCTCATCTAGGGCCCACCAAATCCTTTGGAGGTTCTGCTGGAAATCGGACGGAGGCTCAATATGAGAAAACCATGGAGAACCAGTTAATAAGATACCGTAGAGGTGAGTGTGGACACATATGAATCCAGGCACAACAACACCACGCTTAACCCTCACAACCTCATCAGCCAAATACTTTAGGGTTCCGTCACCCGAACCAACATCAACAATTTTTCCGTCACGTATTGCTACATAACCTCGAGGGATAACATCCCTTGACTTGTTCATCGTGACTATGAGGGAGTTATTTATGAGTGTATCAACTCTCTCAGTCATTGAGAATATCCCATACCTTCCTGCAAGAGAACTTTTAAGTATGTCTTAACTTATTCCTGATAACTTCGGGAGTTGCTTCATAACATAAAAAAGGTGTTGATTAATCTGGAACTACTATAGTTCCAGATTCTCCCTTAACTACCCTATATCCGTCTCTTAGGTGGCCTATAATGGCCCGCTTACCGCCATGCTTAATGAACCTTATGGCCGCTAACACCTTAGGTCCCATGCTGCCAGCCTTAAAGTGCCCTTCATCATAGTATCTCTCTAATTCTGACACAGTAACAACGTCTAATTTCTTCTGGTTTGGCTTCCTGAAGTTTAGGTACGCACCATCTACATCAGTAAGTATCACGAAAGTACCTACCTGCAGATTAGTTGCTAGTACCTCACCAGCTAAGTCCTTATCTATTACTGCCTCAACGCCTTTCAGGGTTCCGTCATCTTCCCTAATTACTGGGATTCCTCCACCACCTGAAGCAATTACTATCCAACCTTCATCAATTAGTTTACGTACAGCACCAACCTCTATGTTTTCTGTGGGGTTAGGTGAAGGAACGACCCTCCTATACCCGCCCCTAGGATCCTTCTTGATGACCCAGCCTTTCTCTTTAGCTACTTTCTTCGCTTCTTCCTCAGTATTATAGTAGCTGCCAACATACTTGGTTGGGTTCTGCCAAGCGGGATCCTCCTTACTAACTAGAACCTGATTAACTATCGCAACAACTCCCTTAACGTGGTCCTTAATGCCTTCCTTAATTAAGGTGTTGTAGATTGACTGCATGAGTAAGTAACCTAACCAACCCTGAGTCATTGCTCCAGCTATATCCATCGCTAATGGAGGTATCCTGTCTTTAGATCTCTCCATCCACTCAAGTATTACACCCACTTGCGGACCGTTGCCGTGAGTTACTGCAACCCTATAGCCTTCCTTCACAACCTTAACTATGGTTTCAGCTGCTCTGTAAGCGTTTTTCCAGTAGTTTTCCGTAGTTCCTACTTCTCCCTTCGTTTGGAAAGCATTCCCTCCAAGAGCTATGAGGACATACTTGTCGTCTCTGCCCATGATGTTCACCTCGCGAACATATGGTTTCAGTAATTTAAGATTTCCCCCTACTCGTACCTGCTACCCATAACCATAGCCATTACGGCCTTCTGGACATGCAACCTGTTCTCAGCTTCTTCGAAATACAACGACTTCTCGTAAGTGTCCAGTACTTCATCGGTAACCTCCATACCGCGATCTGCAGGACCACAATGCATATAGTAGGGCTTACCTGACTTCTCAAGAAGGTCCATAGTGACTATCCAGTCCTTAAATTTATCTTGGTATGCCTTAGCCTCTTCTTCGTGAACCTTACCGTCTGCACTGTAGGGCGGGAAGAAGCTCTTAGGGCTCCATGCCTTCGGATACACGAATGCAGCTCCCTCAAAAGCTTCCTTCATGTCATAACTTACTGTGAATGAACCGCCATATAAGTCAGCGAACTCCTTACCCTTCTTAATCACTTCGTCCTGGAGCTCGAAGCCCTTAGGGTGAGCAACAACTACTTCAGCCCCCATCATAGCAGCTATCAGGGCGACACTTTGAGGCACTGCCAAAGGTTTTAGTCCTCCTGAGTAGGCGTAAGACACCACGAACTTCTTTCCTCTGAGGTTAGGCAAGACATCTAGGGCTGCCTTAATATCGGCTAGCGCCTGGAACGGGTGATATATGTCGTCCTCCATATTTAGTACAGGAATGGATGACCACTTAGCGAATTCCTCAATAATTCTGTGTCCTCTACCGATAATCCATTTAGCAGCTCCACCATAGATCCTGATCGCTATTCCGTTTCCGTACCTGCTTAGAACCCTAGCAACATCCCTGATTGCCTCAGTCTTGTAAGCAACCATATCTTCCGGGAGTGTTGGCGTATAAACGTCGTTAGGGCTTAGGAAGTTTGCGTGACCCCCTAACTGGAATATGCCGGACTCAAAACTGTTTCTAGTTCTTAAAGACCTGTTATAGAATAGTAGGAAGAGTGTTTGTCCAGGAAGGTAGTGAGTCGGTACCTTAGACTTAAACTTTCTTTCAAGATCCCTAGCTGCATCAACGATCATTTTTATATCTTCCTGAGTCCTGTTAATGTTCGTTAGGTAGTGTTGACCTTCCCAAACACCTACGTATCTGGGCTTGCTCATTTAGGTAACCTCGGCTAACAACATGAGCAATTGATAAAATGTTTTTGCTTATTACAACCAGTAAAATAAAAACTTCCACTATAACGAGAAGAGAGCGGTTTATTAATTGGTTTCAATTAAAAATTAATTCAGTGTGTCATTTTTCTTACCTGACGTTAGCCATTGTTAAGGCAAGAACGGCTGCCTTAGTCCATAAGCCATTCTCAGCTTGCTCATAGAGCACTGACCTTGGACTATCGACTACTTCATCGTCTGCTTCATATCCTCTCATTATTGGCATCACGTGCATTAGTACGCCAGACTTATCCATTAATTCCATTGATTCCGTAGTTATTTTCCAATCCTTAAATTTCTCGTATGTCTTTAGTTCTTCCTCACCAAATTTAGTGTAACCGAGTTCCTGAAGTTGCATTGAAGCCCAATTCCTCGGGAATACTGCATGAGCACCTCTTAGGGCTTCCTTATAGTCATTAACGAACTCCAGATGGGATCCGCTAGCTTCAGCGTTTTTCTTGGCGGTCTCAACAATGTCTGGGTATAAATCAAAACCTGGCGGAAAAGCTACTGTCACGTCCACTCCTAACCTAGTAAATAGTAAGAGATCGGCATTAATGCTGCAGGGACCTCTAACATGCGGTGAGTAAGCCCACATTATCACGTACTTCTTACCTCTGGGGTTAGGGAACTTCTCTTGGAACGTCGTGTAGTCGGCTAAAGCTTGGGTTGGGTGGAACTGATCATCGGCCATATTTATTACGGGCACTTTAGTGTATTTTGCCGCTTCCCTAATTAGTTGGTTCCCTGCACCATGCCTGAAATCTATTGCTTTATCCAGTATCCTAATTCCTAAGCCGTGACCATACCTGTCATACACAGCAACAATATCCTTAACCGCCTCCCCCTCACCTGCCCTTGTCTGCCTGGACTCTATATATTGTGCATGACCGCCTAAGTACGTCATCGCTGCCTCAAAAGCTGCCCTAGTTCTTGTTGAGGTAGCGAAGAATAACATGAAGAATGTTTTCCTATCAAGCAAATTAGGTAATCCCTCAAAACCGAAGTAATGGTATTTCCACTTCAGTTCCTTCGCTAAGCCTATAGCTATCTTTAACTCCTCTATGTCCCAGTCTTGCGTAGTTA
>JALWQN010000055.1 GCA_027083115.1 Desulfurococcales archaeon | reverse complement strand
AACATACAGGCTACCACAACCATTCATAGTCATAGCAACAATGAACCCAATAGAGCTTGAGGGTGTGTTCCCATTACCTGAAGCACAACTTGACAGATTTCTTATGAAGATAAGCATGAAGCCATTAAGTGAAAATGGCTTAAGGAAGTTGCTTAACTTAGGCCTTGACGAGATCGATCATAGAGCACAGGAGCTAAAGCCAGTTACCTCAGCTGATGAACTGCTGAAGGCTAGGGAAGAATTAAGTAGAATTAAGGTAGAACCAGCCCTAATTAAGTACTTAATTAACTTAAGTAAGGGTGTTGAAGCTCATAGAGCAACAAAAATAGGTATATCCCCCAGAGGTGTAGCTATGCTTTTAAGGCTTGCTAAAGCCCTAGCTATTCTGGATGGACGAGACTACGTAATCCCTGATGACGTTAAGGCTGCGGCAATGCCAGCTCTCTCGCACAGAATATTCATTAAACCGGAATTTCTTGGTGAAGTAACTGGTGAGGAAATAGTTAAGGGACTACTGGAGTCTGTTGAGGTACCTAAGGATGTTGAGTGAGCTTGAGGTAACTGACGCTAGTAACTCAATAGCTTATTCCTTGCTTGCTATTTCCTTCCTTGCTGCCCTCATTAATTACGTGTATGAAGGTCCCTCAATAGTTTACGCAGTAAGTTTTGGTGGGGCCTTAATTTCTGCTTTCGACTTAGGACTCACTTACTCGATCACGCGTTCATGGAGAACTAGTTTCTCATTATCGATTAAGTCAGTGATGATTAGGGAAGGTAGGGAAGTAGGTCTTTCCTTAGGTATCGAGTCACCAGCAATACACTTTATTCAGGTAACCTCGGTTCAGGCCGTAACAGATGACGGCTTAAGTATAAAGTTCCACAACATTAAGGAGTTAGAAAACTCTTTGATTGCTGAAGGTAGCTTAAAGGGTTATATAGGTGAGCATGAATTAAGCCATATTTTTTTAAGGACCTCAATCATCGGTGGCTTAAGTACTATAATATGGAGGCTTAAGCTACATAAAGCAGTTAAGATTTCTCCCTCACTTAGGTACTATAGTGGTCTCCCAGCCTACATTAGGAGGCAAGCAATAACCGGTTACGTTAGGAGCTCTAGGCCGGGAAGAGGAACACAGTTTCTCTGGATTAGGGAATACAGGCCCGGAGATGAATTAAGAAGAATGGACTGGAAATCCACAGCTAGGTTGAGGAAACCTGTCATTAAGGTTTTCGAGTCTGAATCTCTTGAGAAGGTTTTTGTTGCTGCTGCCCTACCAGATAATTTCTTTATTGGTGAAAAGCCTGCTTTTCCTCATGTCGCTGAAGAACTCTTTAAGCTCGTGTCTTCGCTAATAAAAACAGGTTATAAGGTCCTTATCTTGATAGCCACGGAGGACACGTATTACGTGAGAGGACCTCTCACAGGATCTGAGGGAATAGGTTCGTTAGCTTCAATGCTTTCGGGCATTAGGTGGCCACCGAGACCAAACTTTTATTCCTCAGTCACTAGGGTGCTTCCTTGGTTAATCGGTAGAGTCATCCCGATGCTTAGGGGTGGTTCTAACGCCTTAGTTATTATTTCTCCGCAAAGCCCTAACGACATACCAGCTGTTGGTAGAGTTAACTCAATGCTTAAGTCGTTCACAAACCATTACTTAATTTACTTGACCTCACCTGAGCTCATAAGGCTATCTAAAGGTGAGTTAGTTCTTGGTGACTTAATAAATGCTAAGAATGAGCTCCTACTATTTAATGAAGTGATTAAGGAGGTACCGAAAGCTAAGGTACTTAAGCTTTTAAGGGCAGAAAACCTACTTACTGATTTGCTTAGTGCTTCACTTACTTGATAATTTAGCATGTATGGATCGAGCTGCCATTATGCCTTGCTTGACGGCATTACCTATTAGGCTAGGTCCAGTAACAACGTCCCCAGTAGCGAATACCTTAGGGTTGCTTGTTCTGAAGTCCTTATCAACCTTGATCCTTCCTTTCCTGTCTACTTCAATACCTAGGTTCTGACAGCCTTCACCAATGGGTGGGGTTGAGACCTCACCTATTGCTTCAATGAACATGTCTGCCTCAATAACGTACTCAGTTCCTGGAACCGGTTCAGGCCTTGGCCTTCCACTACTGTCGGGCTCACCCAACTTCATCTTAATTACCTCAACACCCCTAACCTTGCCGTTCTCAACTATCACCTTAGTTGGGTTAGTCAGCTCTATTACTTTAACCCCTAACTTCATTAATCTCTTCATTTCATTCTCTCCAGCAGGTGCATACTTGATTGTTCTTCTGTAAACCAAGTAAACTTCCTTAGCACCTCTCCTTAGCGAAACCTCGGCGGCATCTATGGCTGAGAGACCGCCCCCTACAACTACAACCTTCTTAGGCACTGGTGGCTCTTCAGGGAGGTAGCCGAGTTCATGAGCTCTTATCTTGAATAGATAGTTTAAAGCCGTATCTACTCCATCAGCATCTTCCCCAGATATACCCATCTTTCTTGATCCCCAAGTGCCTGTACCTATTAAGATTGCGTCATAGTCCTCCAGTAGTTCCTTAAGATTAATTACTTTCTTGCTTAACTCATCACCCTCATCTTTTCTCTTGCCACAAACCACCTTAGTTAAGTAATGAAATTTAACATCGAAGTTCTTCTCAAGATCCTCAGCACCTTCCTTAACGCTCCCTATGGATATCCTGTATGATGGTATTGCGAAAGCCATTAACCCTCCAGCCATAGGCATCTTATCATAGATCTCCACATTATATCCTTGGCAAACAAGGAATCCTGCAGCAGTAAGTCCCGCAGGCCCAGCACCAATTATCGCTATCTTTTCTTTCCTAGTTATAGAGGGCTTCACACCCCTGCAGAAGTACGTGTACTTCACTTTTAGCCACCTATATTGTTAATGTTGATTTGATTATAAATCTATCTTCATTTATTTAAAGATTTTGTCCAAAAATTAATACTATTTAAAAAAGAGTCAGATTGTTAATTGTTCCTTAACTATTTTAATAACTTCCTTAATAGTGATTCCTGGCGGAGCGGTAACTGCTTTAATACCCACTTCATTAAGCGCTACTGTAGCATTTGGCCCGAAAGAAGGACCTACAGCAACATCAACGCCCAACTCATTAAGGGACTGAACTATCTTTACGCCCGCCCCTGAACCACCGGCTACTGCTGAATTATCTTTCACTCTCACGTCCTTAATGTTCCATTCCTTATCAACATCTACAATAACTATGTATTTTGCTCTAGCAAATCTTGTAGCCACTGTTGAGTTTAGGCCCTTATTCTCATCACTCACAACAGCAATCCTCACTTTAATCACCTCTTTACCTTACTTTGTTCAGGCTTAATAATTAACGGTACGTAAGGCTCAGGTTTCTTAGGTCTGTACTCCCTGAACCACTGGTGCCACCCATCAATTACTTCTTTCTCAAAGAGTTTGGAGATATTCCTTAGGGCCTTAGAGACTTCGCTCTCTGGAGCGAATTCAAGGACGGGTTTCATTTCCGCCATAGATATAGGTACTGCGTCATCGTAAGGGATACTACCTAAATAGAATATGTTTTCTTTCCTTACGTAATTAAGGATTTCTTCAGTGAATTCAGGGTTAATGTCTGCCTTATTGATTATTAGGGCTGAAGGAAGCATAAAGTGCTTAGCTAGTTTATGCATTCTTTTAGCGTCAGCAAAGGAGGCCTTAGTGGGTTCAACAACTAGAACAACTCCGTTGGAGCCAGCTAATGCCGAAACCACTGAGCAACCAATGCCTGCAGGTGCATCAACAACATATATTGAGTTCTTACCACCTAATTCCTTAGCAAGGCTCTTCACTTCAGTAACTAACTTACCCGAATTAGGTCTCCCTACACGAAGCTTAGCTCCCGAGATCGGAAAGCCGTACTTTGTTTTCCCTCCCCTAAGCACTCCTTCCACGGTCCTGACCCTAAATATTGCTCTCTGAGGGCATACTAAAGAGCAGGTTAAGCAGCCTTCGCAAATTACTTCATCAATGATGTGCTTGCTTCCATCAAAAGTTATGGCTCTGAAGGGGCATTCATTCCTACATATTCCGCAATTATCGCATCTCCCATAATCTATCTTAGCTGTCCAGCCTTCCTTATATTCTCTGATTATCTCCCACCTGCTAACGCCAAATATTAAGTGAAGATTAGGTGCCTCAACATCCGCGTCAATTGCTGTAACTTCCCTTCCTTTCTTCCTCAAGTAATAGAGGAAGGAAGAAGATACTGTTGACTTCCCTACTCCTCCCTTACCTGAAGCAACAACTATCTCGAGCACTCAGATCACCTCCTTAACTATAGAAACAAGTTTTCTGATGGCTTCCCCAGCTCTTGAGTCAGGCATGTACTTAATTATGGGGATCCCTTTAACGTAGGACTCAACCACTTCCCTAGCGTAAGGAATCTTGACAACTACTTTAGTGCCATACTTTCTTGCTGTTTCAACAACCCTGTCGTCAGGACCTATGCCCCACCTATTCTCAACCACCCACGTCTCGATACTCATGACTTGCGTTAATTCAAGGATGCTTTTTAGGTCATGAATGCCTAAAGGTGTTGGTTCAGTAACGGCAATAGCTAATGAGGCACCCTTAAGGGCTATCGATATGTTATTTCCTGTACCTGCTGACGTATCCACTATTAGGACATCATTAGCTACTGACTCAGCCCTAGCCCTGGCAGCAAGAACCACTGGAGAGGTGTGTTCTTCCCCCTCCCTAAGTAGTCCCGTAACTAGCTTTATTTGCGCTCCATCAACGTTTGCTGGCGTGAAGTAAGTGTAGCCTAAGATCCTGCCCCCCTCGGATATTGCTTTCTCAGGGCAAGCGAAGTAGCATGCTCTGCACCCACTGCATAGTCTTGGTAGGACGAAAGGCTTACCTCCCTTAGGTGAAAGTAAAGCACCTGTGTCACACACCTTAACGCATACTCCGCAGGCAGTGCATTTACTGTAATCAATTACCGGAAGCATTATCTTAACTGGCTCCTCACCCATTAACTCAGTATTTAGGAGTATATGGTCCACAGGATCCTCAACGTCCAGATCACCCAGAACCACATCCCTAACTTCGCTTAATCCTATGGCTAGGTTTGTCGCTACAGTTGATTTACCAGTACCTCCCTTACCTCCAGTAACCCCTAACTTAACCTTCATTAAATCACCCCTTAATTAGGTCCTTATATCTTGGGTCCTTAACGGCAAGCTTGTTCAGTTCGTCATTACTTAATCCCTTCACCCTATCGATAACTTCATCAATCAGATTCGTGACTTCCTCAGGCAGCTCTAGTGCACCGCATCCATAAGTGAAGCACTTCAGTTCGTCATCCTTCCTGAAGCACTTATCCTCAAAAACCTCCTTCAAACCCTCAACATAGAAGGCAGCCTCGAACCCTTTGATCTTTAGAGGAACTAACTCCTTACCTAGCTTATCCTTACTTAACCAATTAAGAAGAACTAAGATCCTGCTTACTTTGTATGGATGTGCACATCCTAACTTCCTGGTTATGTATGCCGACACCTTCTTTAAATCCATCTTCAACACCGTTAAAATTTAGATTCATCCAAAAATAAGGTATCGGCCAATAATTCATTAAGAACTAAGAAAAGGTATTAATAGCTCCTTTAAGGTATCATCATGTAGGTAGCCATGATGGATAGGTTTCTTAAGGCCGTGGAAGGAAAGGAGAAGGTAGCTGGCGACGTATTAAGGACTCTGTTCCTGTTTTCGGGAGCTCTATGGCTTCCTGAGCTTTACGCAGAATACACAGGTTTCGTCAGGACTTTGGGTGAGGAACCAGTTCCTCAATCACTGATTGAGGAGGTCGTAAGTGTTTTGAAGGAGTCAGGGCTTGTTGAGGTGGCCGAAGGAATCAGGGGTACCTCAAGGCCTGAGGGCGAGAAAACATATTTAATATCCTTAAGACTTGACCCAACATCAAGAAATCTGTTAAGCGTTGATTCCAGAGTGACGGCTTACTTAAGTGAGTGGAAGAAGTACTTCGGTAAGTAATTACTTATTTTTAATCGATTGTTTGGGTATTGTTAGGTGATTTAATGAAGTTACTGGCTATTTCGGACATTCATGGGAGAGTTAATTCCTTGAAGAGAGTTCTTAATT
>JALWQN010000054.1 GCA_027083115.1 Desulfurococcales archaeon | reverse complement strand
AGCCATGCCTCTCCCCATGGTTACTCAGTGAATACAGGTATGTAGCTAAGCTCTACCCGAAAAACCTAGTATTCACTAACGTCACCAACAAAACCCTACTTAAGGAATTAAGTAAGTTAGGCAAAGCATTAACGCAGAGCTTCACAGAACTAATCAGTAATTCAGGGATCGATAGCAAAGAAGTAATAGTTCTTGACCCATCGGCTAAGGAGGAATTAAGGCCTGAGGACCTTAGGAGCGCTAAGGCAGTAGTAATTGGCGGGATAATGGGTGAGACACCAATGAAAGGAAGAACGAAAAAATACATAACGGATAGACTGCCTGGCTCCATACCTAAGAACCTGGGTGAGGGACAGCTAACCATAGCTGGAGCGGCCTATGTCCTCAAGAAAATTATGGGTGGAGTTAAGCTCGAAGAAATCGAGTTAAGGAATGGCCTGAAAGTAATTAAGGACTTAGGAAGTCTTGAACTCGTTATTGAGATACCTTACACATTCCCTTACGTAAGGGACGAACCAGTATTGCCTGAGGACTACGTGAGAGTAATTGCTGAAAGAACAATATATTATGAGTCCATTCAGGAATGCAGTGAAGAAATAAAGCACTAAAACCTAAATCAGGCCTCCACCACCTTACGGGCAGCCTTAAGGAACCTGTAGTCCAGGGCCTCCCAAACACCACCACAAGGAAATGGCTCAATAACTACCTTCCTGACCCGTGAAGGCAATGACCTCAAAACCCTAATGAATCCCTTACCTACCTCAAACGGCTTCCTCCTTGAACCTAAAGACACTGCCTCAATGCCCCTATCAAAATAATCCCTGAGTGTCTCATCACTGCCTAAAACCAGCACACCACCCGAACCCAACCTACCAACAACATCAGCCACGGAATCAACAACATCAGTCATCATGCCAAGACTGCAGGACCTAACGTAAACTACCTCAACGCCTAACCTGTACTTCCTTGAAGGCATACCGTAGGCCCTAATGACCTCCTCACTCAAGAAAGCCTCTAACTTAGGAACAGGTAAGGAACCAGGCCTTAAGACCCTAAAGGGCCTGACGCTTAAGTCAATAACTGTTGACTCAACGCCTAAAGGGACCTCACCACCATCAACGACAGCATCTATTAAGTCATCGAGCTCAATAACAACATCCCCAGCCGTTAAGGGAGGTAAGCTCATGAACCTGTTTGCTGAGGGGGCAGCTAAGGGCTCACCAACTAAATCAATTAGTTTCTGAGTCACTTCGTGAGAAGGCCACCTAACGCCCACAGTCACCCTGCCCGCAGTCACCACCTCAGGCACCTTATGCGACTTAGGCAAAACTAAAGTGAGGGGACCCGGCCAGAACCTCCTCACTAACTCATATGCGACCTCGGGAACCCCATCAATGCACTCCTCAAACATCCTTAAGGAAGACACGTGGAGAATTAAGGGAACATCAGGGGACCTATCCTTAACCCTAAAGATCTTGGTGACTGAATCCGCACTGAATCCCAAACCACCTAAACCATAAACCGTTTCAGTAGGGAAAGCAACTAAACCACCGCCCTTAATTAAGGACGCAGCGACACTCAAGTCCCTCATGCCTGGCCCAAGGAGCCTCAACTCTACCACCACAAAAGAAATTATTCTGGACTCACTTAACACGCTTAAGGTCAACCCTAAAAACGTATCTCTTAGGCGCGTAATCAATTACTCTCCCAACACTAATTGCCTGCATCCTGTAACCCTTAGGAACAGCTGACAACACCTTACTTATTGCCTCATCACCTACTGAAGCAACAGCATAAACATGCATAACACCACCCACCCTAAGGGTCCGCACATACTTAGGTAAGTACTCGTGAGCCCTTAAAGGCAAGTTCATGATTACCCTACTGAAGAACTCATCCCTAACCGCATCACTGAATACACCCGCATCACCAACGACTGAAGTTACTGAGCCCTTAATCCTGCCTTCATTCAGCCTTAAGGACTCAATCAAGCACTTAATTGCTTCAGGATTCTTATCCACTGCAAAAACCTTGACGCCACCCCTAACCGAAAGAATATGTAAAGTGAATGGACCTACGCCGCAGAAAATGTCGCCAACGACCTCACCATCCCTAACCATTAACGCAACCCTTCTATGCTCCTCCGAAAGGGAGGGATTAACGTAAGCCCTCAAAACATCGACAACTATCTTAATCCCGTACTCCCTCATGACGGTCTTGCTCTTCCTTAACCCATAAATGTGCTTCAGCTCCCTAACCCTGAACTCACCAGCAACAGGCCCTGAAGCATACACGGCCTTAACGTTCTTAGCCACCTTAACTAAAGCCTCACCAACCAAATTAGCGTAAGGTAAGGCCTCATCAGGCAACTTAATTACTGCGATATCACCAACCAAATCAATGGATGAAGGTATCTTCTTCAAAACCTCCTTAGGGAGCTTATCCCGCAGGAAGTCCTTGAAGGTCTTACGGATTACTCGCTCCTCAAAAAAATCCCTACATACATTGTGAGGAACGCCATCAAGAGCCTTAATCATGTCACAGCTTTCCTTAAGAGGTATCAGGAGCTCAGCCCCGAAACGCTTAACCCTTAAGTCACTCCTTAAGCAACCGGAGGAAGAGAGTCTCCTGAGGGCCTCCTCAGCCGACCTCAAAGGAACCCTAACACATACGGACTCCTGCAAAACTGGCACCTAACCAGGTATAACTCTTTAAAACCTAATTAAGGAGTTACTCCAAGAAAGAACGGTGCACTCGTTGAGGATTGGCGTTGTGCCGAAATTCAACAGCCATGACGCTGTTGAGCTAGCCTCCAAAATACTGAGTTACGCTGAAGAAAGAGGTGTTGATGCATACATAGATAAGAGGGCCTCAACACTTCTGGACTGGAGTAAGACCTTCACATTAGGCCACGATATACTAGATGCGTTAATTGTTGTGGGGGGCGACGGAACAGTCCTTAACACCCTTCAGAGACTAGGTGATCTAGAAACACCTATAGCCACAATAAGGTACGGTAAGAGAGGATTTCTCTGTGATGTTCCTCCCTTCGAGTACGTGTCCATGATAAACAGGCTTATTGAGGGCAGATACATGATCCACAAGTATATGAGGTTAGTTGCTGAGGGAGGTTATGAGAGACTTCCTTACGTGCTTAATGAGTACGCCCTAGTTACTTCAGGTGAGGCAAGAGCCAAGGTAGCAAGAATAAAGATAAGGGTTGATGATGAAGAGGTCTTCAGCCTAGTGGGTGATGGAGTTATTGTGGCCCCTCCCGTAGGCTCAACAGCCTACTCCTTAGCGGCCGGAGGCCCAGTGGTTGACCCACTGATGAAGGCAATAATAGTTACACCACTAGCCCCATCAACCCTATGCAGCAGACCTATTGTCCTACCCCCTGACTCAAAAGTGCGTGTGGCGGTGAGGAGTGACTCCCAGGAAGTAGTCATTATTGCTGACGGCCAACTAATGAAGCCCTTAAAGCCAGGAGATGAGATCCTCATTCATGAGGCACCAACCCCAGCATCATTCATGAGGTTCTATTGGGGTGACTACTACGTCAGGCTCTTCAGCAGGTGCATGTGATGTTGCCTACGTCCTTGATGCGGTTGGCTTCTTCGCAGGCTATCAGCTAACAGCACCCCAAAAAACTTACTCAGTCCCTGAAGTAATTAATGAAGTTAAGGACCCAGAAAGCAGGAAATCCCTGAGATTAGGCATTTCTGCAGGGAAAGTAATTATTAAGGACCCAAGCCCAGAAAGCATCACCAAAATTAAGGAATTAGCTGCTGAGTTAGGGGAGTTAGGCAGGCTATCTGAGGCGGACATTAAGCTCCTAGCTCTCACGAAAGAAGTAGGGAAAGCATGTAGGGAAGTAATTGTTGTGAGCGATGATAGGTCAGTACAGAACGTTGCCTTAGCTTTAGGCGCTAAAGCCCAAGGAATAAAAAGGAGAGAACTCAGAAAAGCAAGGAAATACGTTTACGTTTGCCCATCCTGCGGACGAGTATTTAGTGAGCCAGGAACCTGCCCAGTATGTGGCGCGAAGTTAGTTAGGGTTAGGTACAGCAAGGCCCTCAAGAACCATGACTAGATGGCTCAACATCAACAACATACTCTAGGCCACCTACCTTAACCTTAAGCCTTAAGGGCTTCAGCTCACCCTCACTAACTACCTCCTCAGACTCCGGCTTAATGCCCGAATCCCTTAACCTAAGGAATTCAGGAGCTACGTCTGGGAATAGGCAGTAAGTAAGGATGTCCTCCTCACTCCTTCCTAAACTAAGCTTCCTTAATTCCTCCCTACACTTACTTAACCCAGGCTTAAGCAGGTCAGCAGGTCTAGCCTCAATAGGTTTCTCATCCCCTAAGACCTTCCTCATCAGTTCTGGGTCTATCTCTCCTGGGGGCCTACCGTAAAGGCCCTTCATGTATTTCTTAACTTCATCAATAACCACCTTATATCTCTGACCGAGCAACACATTCATGACTGCCTGAGTACCCACGATCTGGGATAAGGGAGTGACTAAGGGAGGGTAACCCAGGTCCTTCCTTACCCTAGGCACTTCCTCAAGAACCTCCTCAAGCTTCTCCAGCTTACCTGCTTGCCTAAGCTGAGCCACAAGATTAGACATCATGCCTCCAGGAATCTGATGCCTTAAGACATCAGGGTTAGGTAAGGTAACGAAAGGATTAAGTAATCTCCTGTACTTACCCTCAAGCAACCTCCTCAAGTACTTAGATACCTCGTGAAGGGGCTTCATACTTAACTCAGGCCTTAAGTCCTTAGGTAATGCGTGGAGAACAGACTGAATCCCCGGTTGAGCCGTGCCGAAAGCTAAAGGCGAGACCGCAGTATCTATGTAGTCAACTCCTGCCCTAACCGCCTCAACGTAGACGGCCACGCAAGTACCTCCTGTGCAGTGAGTGTGGAGGTTCACTGGAACCTTAAAGCCGGATTTAATTTCCTTAATCAATTCAGCAGCTGCTACAGGAGATATTAGGCCAGCCATATCCTTAATGGTTATTATGTCTGCACCTAAAGAAAGAAGTTCCTCAACAACCTTAAGATAGTACTGTGAGGTATGTACGGGAGATATTGTGTAGGAGATACATCCCTGAACAACTGCGCCGACCTCCTTAGCCTTCCTCACGGAGACCCTCAAGTTCCTCACATCATTTAACGCGTCAAAAACCCTGAAGACATCGATCCCGTTCTCGTACGCCTTACTAACGAAGGCCTCAACCACATCATCAGGGTAGTGCCTGTAACCAACAAGGTTCTGCCCTCTAAGAAGCATCTGAAGGTTAGTTCTCTTAATTCTTGACCTAAGCTCCCTTAACCTAACCCAAGGATCCTCCCTAAGGTACCTAATAGGTACGTCGAAGGTCGCGCCACCCCAGACCTCCATAGAGTAGAAACCTATGGAGTCCATTAACTCAGCAATAGGTAACATATCGCCTGTCCTTAACCTAGTAGCCATCAGGGACTGGTGGGCGTCCCTGAAGGTAGTGTCGATTATCTTCACAACCATTTAAACCACTATGGCATAAGCATCTATTTAGCTAAAATAGCTTTACACAGTAAATAAATTAAGTCAACACAATCCGATTAATTCAGGAACATAAAAACCCTACCAAACAAAATTAATAATTTCTCAGCAGGTAATTTACTGGCGTGTTTTCCCGTGAGCGAAAACGAAGAGCTTAAGATACCCGTAGTTTTTATTCAGCCTACTGAGGGAGCCATTGGTGCCGGCACTGAAGTGAAGGAATGGTTCAGTAGGGTGAGTGAATCCTTCCTAAAGAAACTCAGGAACTACTTCAGTAACATCAACTTCATCACTTACTTCGTTGAGAACGAAGGCGACGTCGATAAAGTCCTGAAGTCAGAGAATGGATGCATCGGTTATGTTCTAGTAATCCTTAACTCCATTTCCGGGCTAGTTAGGCCATTCCTTCGCTCAGGAAAGCCCGTAATAATGATTGCTGAGACCTACGGGGGCTCAGGAGATTTCTTGCTTGAGTACTCTAGGGCACTGAAGCAAGGGATGCCTGTCGTCGGGGTATCCGCTAGGGAGGTCTGGAGCGATCAGGTAATCAGTAAGATCAAGCTCCTTAAAGTAATTCATGAATTAAGGAACTCCAAAATCCTTTTCGTAGTTAGTGAGAGTGTAGAGAAATACCTTAGGCTTGAGTACCCTCTGAGCGTAGCTCTATACTCAATAATTAACGAAATACAGGCTACCTTCGGGGTGA
>JALWQN010000053.1 GCA_027083115.1 Desulfurococcales archaeon | reverse complement strand
GCAGAAAACAGCAAGATAGAGGTTCCGCCCGAAAAAATGGGAAAAACCTTCATTTCCTGAAGGAAGTAAGCAATACCTCCAAAGTCCGCAAACATCAATACAAAAATAGCTATTAATACATAATCAGCCTTAACTACGATGTTCTTATTTAATAAAATCATGACAGAAGCTGTTAAAGCTAGAGCCATGTACTGCATCCCTGTCTGTGCTAAGGCTACGTTAATGGGCAGAAGAACCAAGGAAGGTATTAGCAGTCTCTTACTGATTTTGAGAGGAGGTGGAGGACTCAGAACTCTTTGCTTAGAGCTTTTAAGCAAGAGCAGCGCATATATGGTTAGTATTGAGAAAGCTATGGCAAAGAATGGTAGTAAATTAATAATGAATTCATGGAAAGGAATACCGTAGTGTTGCCAAATAATGATATTCTGGGGGTTCCCGAAGGGAGTGAGGGATGAACCAATATTAGCAGATAAAGTAATTAGCGTTGCCATCAGAGAGAGCGGTAAGCTAAAGAGGGTACAAATTGATGCAGTTAGTGGGATATAAATAAAGAGTGAGGCGTCATTCATTATTAATGCAGCAGAAGCAGCAGTCATAAAAAGTAATAATAACATGAATAACTTTAGGGATGATCTCGCTAAACCTATTAATTTAATGGCTAAGTTAGGGAAAATGCCTGAAGCATCAAGTGCCCGAGAAAGAAAAATAAAAGAAGTAATTACCGCGATTGACTTGAAATCCACAAATTCATTAAGATGTAAGGTTAAACCGTTAGTAAGGAAAACTAATGCTAAATAAAGAACTAAAAGGAGGGTAAATAATTTCTCGTTAACTAAGAAAAACACCACCGAGTTTAGGGTTTTCCTTAAATTTTGTTGAATCAGTCTAAATCACCTGTCTCCTAAGCTCCTCAGTAAGCCCGTAGTCAGGCACTATACTATCCCCTGAATAAGTAACCTTCACGTGAGCCACTATAATTGATTTCCAAGCTAGGGGTACTGCCCAAGCTGATTCAGGATCCCTAAATTCTGCAGCCTCAATAACTCTTAATTCCTTAATGACTTCCGAAACCCTGTTTAGAATCTCGTCCTTTGAGACCTTAATTCCTGAGGCCCTTGCTGGCCGTCCCTTAGGTGATGGAGTTCCTGAGAGTGGGTCATAATGAACCCTGTCAATAGCTACTCCCTGATAAACTAGAGGTATATCCACACCAACTTCACCGCCGGGTCCGTACCTAATAATTGGTGAGGCAAAAGACATGTAGGGTAAGGCTTTCTTCACAGTAGCTATAGCTACTGAAGCATAAGAGATGCTGAACGGTTTCTCCTCAAACCTCTTGATTGGGGGTGGCCCAATATCCATTTCCAGCACTTCATAGTATTTTATTGACTCAATAAAATTAGTGTTGGGTTACTGAGCTAAATGTACAAAGCAAATTCAAGTACTCATTACTTATAATTGTTAATTCCATGGTTAGTGGGTGCGGGGTATGGGGAGATTTGGGAGG
>JALWQN010000052.1 GCA_027083115.1 Desulfurococcales archaeon | reverse complement strand
TAGTAAGCTTAAGACTCTATCAATCCCCCTAGTTATTAGGGCTAAAGACATTTACTCCTTATTGATTAAGGGAGTTGAGTTAACGGGGCTAGAGGCTTTACTCAATGAGTACGTTAAAGGGCACTTATCGCTTGCTGTAGCTTCAGGTGTTAAGAAAGCTAATGAATTGAGGCACCCAATAACTTATGCTGGGCTAATCATCGAGTTAGGTGTTCCCGAAGCCCTAGCTCTTGATGCGGTCTTTAATCAACCTAAAATTATTGTCAGGAGGGCGGGATATAGTGTCCGATAGCCTTTCCTTAATGGCGTTAGCTATCTCTGTAATTGCCTTGGGGCTATCGATTTATTTATACAGCAAGTGTTTTACCACAACTAAAGAGAAAGTAGATGTATTGACTGAGGCACTGAACAGTAAGGTCGTGAAGGCTTATGTGAAGGCCTCTGAAGCTAAGGAAAGGAGAAAGCTCAGTAAACGGTACATGATTCTTAAGGTCCTTGGTAAGTCCTCTAGCATGAAAGAAATTCAGGAGGTTGTGGAGGAAGGAATCAGTAAATTATTCGGTAACTCAGCTATTAGCTTAATACAGCCAAGAATACTTTACTATAACGCAAACACAGGTAAAGCCATTCTGAGGTTTAGGGCCTCCTACAAGTGGAGGCTGATCGCTTCATTAGGGCTTAGCGAAGGCTTAAGCAATACCTTAATCTTGGTTCCTGCCAGAACGACTGGAACATTAAAGAAGGCACGTAAATACGCAGACACCCCCTAATTAGTGCTCAAGCATTAAAGATTAGTTATTGTCAGATCGTCGCGAGAACGTCATCTTTTTCTCGTTATGGAGCGGCGTCATCATCCAGCCACCTAAATGTGTCTAGCTTAATAAGGTTTTAAAGACGTTAAGTAGCTTCATGATTGGCTGTGACGTAACCGCTAGTGTCTGAGCCGTGATGAGTGGGACCCTCACCGAGCCGGCGGTGGATGTATTGGGGAAAGAATTAAGCAGTAAGCTGATTGTGAAGGTTATGGCTTCAGCGCTGCATGAAGTAGTCGGCCATAGGGTGTCCGTTGATGTCGCATTCAAGAGGGCCTGTAGAGGAAGGCGTGTTGTCACCTTAAAAGATAGGGAAAGGCTTTACAAATTGGTTAGGGGTTTCGTTTCGGACTACATTAAGTTGAGATGCATTTACGGTGGGAGAGCCTCACTTAGTAAGTTAGCTAGGGAATGGCTGAAAGGAGTTAGCGATGAAGGATTACCTAAGTGGTGTAGGCTATCTTATCAGGACTGGTTCGTTAAGAAGCTTCAGAAACTCCTAGGTATTGAGGAAGCTCAGGAACTCCTTCAAGCAATGAACTCGAGGGTATGGTGGCTGAGGATAAATGTTTTGAGGGCCCCTGCAAAGCAAGTTCTTAAGGAATTAAGGGAGGAAGGAGTTAACTATGTCATCGATGAGCACTTTCCTTACATGGTTAAGGTCCTTGATACACCTAAACCCATACGTCTCTTAAGTCCTGTGAAGGAATTTAAAGCAATCCCACAGGATAAGGCTTCCGCAGCAGTTGTTGAGAGCCTGAAGCCTCAGGAGGGCGACCTAATACTTGATATGGCCTTCGCTCCGGGAATGAAGACTTCATTAATTCAGATGCTTACGGAAAATAAGGCCCGCATAATTGCTGTGGACGTGAGCTACAGGAGAGCATTGTTGGGGAGGGAGCTCCTGAAGAAGTTGGGGGTTGATTTAGGTAGGGTGCAAGTGTTGTCTGCTGACTCCAGGTTTTTTAGAAGTCAACACAGGTTTGATAAGGTATTGCTTGATGCTCCCTGCAGTAATAGTGGGGCGATAAGCAAGGACCCGGGCCTGAAGATCACCCTGAAAGAGGGTAAACTGCTTTATTACTCAGAAATCCAGAAGCAACTTCTTCAGAAAGCCATTAAGTTAGGTGATGAAGTGGTTTACTCTACATGCTCCCTAATGCCTGAGGAAGGAGAGTTAGTGGTGTCTGGGATCATTGATCGCGTGAGGTTCGAAAGAACCCTGCCTTGGTCCTCAGTAGGGTATGAAGTCATACCTAACTATAGAGAGGTCATGCGCTTATTTCCGCATAAACACCTGAGTGAAGGTTTCTTCATAGCTAAGATTAGGGCTAAGTAAATTAAAATACTTCTCCAGCATGTAATATGTAGGGAATTAATGTCTGCTTCCGCAACACTATCCTTACCTTCGCCCCATCAGCACCGCTTCAGGGTAATAATTTCTAAGCTAGGCCTAGATGGACATGACCGTGGGGCTAAGGTGGTTGCTAGAGCTCTGAGAGACGCAGGATTTGAGGTTATTTACTTAGGTGTTCATCAGTCACCTGAAGACGTTGTTGAGGCAGCTATTGAGGAGGATGCTGACGTCATAGGTGTCTCAATACTTTCAGGCTCTCACATGGAGCTAATTACTGACCTCCTAAAAATCATGAGGGAGAAAGGCCTTAATGTGCCTGTAATTGCTGGAGGAATTATTCCGCCTGACGACGCTAAAGAACTAAAGAAGATGGGTGTTTTTGAAGTTCTTGGGCCAGGAACCCCGTTAAGTAAGATAGTTGAGGTATATAGGGCAGCGGCTGCGCAGGTGAGGAGGAAATGATGGTTCTTGATCATGTAGGGATAGCTGTTAAGGATCTTGATGAAAGCATTAAGTTCTTTAAGGATGCGTTAGGTCTTGAACTGATTAGGGTTGAGGAAGTTCCTGAAGAGAAAGTTAGGGTAGCAATGATTAAGGCTGGTGATGTGCGTCTAGAGCTTCTTGAAGCAACTGCTGAGGACTCAGCAATAGCGAAATATATTGAGAAAAGAGGTGAGGGAATACATCATATTGCTTTAAGAGTGGATAATGCTGATGAAGTCACTCGTAAGCTGAAGAACCAGGGTGTGAGGCTAGTTTACGGTAAGCCGAAGGTCGTATCCAAAGGCTCAAGGAAAGTTAATTTCATACATCCTAAGTCAGCCCACGGCATACTCCTGGAGATTGTGGAGGTGCTTAGGAATGAGTGAATTAAGCAGGATCAGGGAAAAACTCCTTGAGTGGAGTAAGGAGGTCCTGGAACCTACTATGAAGAGATTCCCAGAAATCAAGAAAGAGTTCCTTACAGAAGAGGGATTCAGAATAAGAAGAATTTACACGCCACTTGATCTTGAGGAAAGGGGATGGGATTACATAGAGAAGCTAGGTTTTCCGGGTTCTTACCCTTTCACAAGAGGGCCTTACCCAACTATGTATAGAGGTAAGCCGTGGACTATCAGGCAGTATGCTGGATATGGTTCAGCTGAAGACACTAATGCGAGATATAGGTACTTGCTTGGGATAGGTCAGGCCGGTCTAAGTATGGCTTTCGATCTACCAACTCAGTTAGGTTTGGATCCAGATCATAAGTTAGCGTGGTACGAGGTCGGGAAAGTAGGGGTTTCTATGCCTTCAGTCGATGAGATGGACTTGGTTTTTAGGGGCATCCCCTTAGATAAGGTATCGACATCCATGACCATTAACGCAACAGCCATAGAGGTTTTATCCATGTATGTGGCTGTTGCTGAAGCCAGGGGCATTAGTAAGTCAGTTCTTAGGGGAACAGTTCAGAATGATATACTTAAGGAATATATAGCCAGGAATAACTACATTTACCCACCGGCTCCTTCAATGAGGTACGCAACTGACTTAATAATTTATGCGGCGCAAAACATGCCTAAATGGAACTCAATAAGTATTTCAGGGTATCATTTTGAGGAGGCTGGAGCTACCCCAGCTATGGAGGTCGGCTTTACTTTAGCTGACGCAATAGAGTACGTTAACCATGTTTTAGATAGGAGGGTTTTAGGGATTGACTCTTTTGCAAAAAGACTTTCATTCTTCTTTGCTGCCAGAACGAACTTCTTCGAACAAATAGCTAAGTTCAGGGCGGCAAGAAGGGTGTGGGCAAAGATAATGAAGGATCGTTACGGAGCTAAGGACCCGAGATCCATGATGCTAAGGTTCCACACACAAACAGCAGGTGTTTTGCTTACTGCCCAGCAACCTATGATTAACTTAATTAGGACAACCATTCAGGCACTTGCTGCGGTCTTGGGCGGCACGCAGTCCTTGCACGTGAATTCATATGACGAAGCTCTCTCTTTACCGACTGAGGAGTCAGTTAAGCTCTCAGTCAGGGTTCAGCAGGTACTCCTTTATGAGGCCGGCATTATCGACACTGTGGATCCTGTGGGAGGTTCATACTATATTGAGTGGTTAACCGATATGATAGAGGATAAGGTATGGAAAATAATTGATGCTGTGGATAGGATGGGAGGAATGATTAGGGCCATTGAGAACGGTTACCCGCAGAGGGAAATAGCTAAAGCAGCCTATGAATGGCAGTTAAGGGTAGATAAGGGAGAAATACCTATTATTGGAGTAAATAAGTTCGTTGAGAGAAAAGAGGAAATGAAGGTGAAAGTCCTTAAGGTAGATCCGGAAGTACGCGATAGGGTTATTTCCAGGTTAAGGAAGCTTAAGGAATCAAGAAACGAGGAAAGAGTTGAGTCCTTGCTGGATGAATTAAGGAAGGCTGCTGAAAGAGAAGAAATCAACATATTTCCCCATATTCTCGAGGCAGTGCGTCATAAAGCAACCCTTGGAGAAATATCTGGCGTGTTAAGAGAGGTTTGGGGAGAGTGGAGAGCACCTGAAGTTTACTGACCTAAAAGAGCTGATATAAAGACAGCTAGGCCCTCCCCACCACTTCTTAAGTAACTAATTATGTCCCTCCTCAATTCAAGGGCGGACTTGTCTGCCTTAATCATTACGGTATTAGGTGATGTGTACGCAGATTTTCTAACAATTATTTTTGTGGGGTCCCTAAACGTAAGTCTCTCACTTCCTCTGCCAACAACACATTCGGTTCCTGCCTCAGTGATTATTAATAGAAATATTATGGAGTTATCTCTTGAGGCAATGGTTCTAAACTCCTTACTGAACTCCTTAAGTCCCTTGTCAGCTGAGACACCAATTATGCAGTCGCCCCGTGGAGTCAGGTATGGGTCCTTAGTTATCTCTAAGGTTGTTGAATGCCGTGCTCTAATGTTGGGGTGTCCCTTAAACCTTACGAGCTCATACGCTATCCTTACGTCCATAGGCCACACTATTTAACATTCGTTGAAGAAATAATTAAGGTAGTCATGAATTACTCGAGATTAAGGGAGAAATTAATTAATGAGTTAATTAAGGAAGGTGTTCTGAGGACCCCTAAAGTCATTAATGCCTTCAGGATGGTCCCTCGCGAGCTCTTCGTTAATGAAGGCTTCAGAGAACTGGCTTACGTTGACTCCCCATTACCGATAGGCTATGGACAAACGATTAGTGCACCCAGTATGGTAGCCATAATGACTGAGGAACTTAAGCCAGCTAAAGGGGATAAGATTCTTGAGGTGGGGGCGGGAAGCGGTTACCAAGCAGCCATTCTTGCGGAGCTAGTTAAGCCTGAAGGTCATGTGTGGAGCATTGAAGTGATTCCTGAATTAGCGGCTTATGCTGAAAGGAACTTAAAGAGAGCGGGTTACAGCGAGTACGTTACTGTAGTTGTTGGGGATGGGAGTGCAGGTTTACCGGAGAATGCCCCATACGACAAAATAATGGTTACGGCAGCATCACCAGGCATTCCTGAACCCCTAACCAAACAACTTAGGTGTGGAGGGAGATTAGTTATCCCTGTAGGTAGGTTACATCTTCAGGTACTTAAGGTCGTAACTAAGGACTTGAAGTGCCAGGTAAGTATGAGGGATTCTGTTCCATGTGTTTTTGTGCCTTTAGTAGGTAAGTATGGCTTTAGGGAGCCAGATTTAAAGCTTTTATAGCTGGTACCTAAGCATAAGCAGGTGATTGAATGCCCGAATTCAAGGTAGTCGTGAATGACCCCGAAGCTAAGAGTGTAGTACCTATCCCCGTAACTATTGAGGGGAATGAGGAGTTACCTTATGCCGAAGACCATAAGGAAGGAAGGAAATTGATTGAGGCAAGGATTAACTCCAAAACATACGAATTAATTAAGAGTCCCTACGGCATAGCCACATTAAGGATACTGAGGCCGGGTGAGGAAAGAAAAAAGATTAACGTAACAGTGAGGTTGGTTAAGGACGATAACATCCCTGAATTAACTGTTCAGATACCTTCAGCCTTCCTTGAGGAGAAGGTGGGGGAGCAGAAGATCTCGGGAGAATTAATTAGGCCTAAGGCATTCCAAATAACGGTTGCTGGGGAGAAAGCCGCAGCATTCCTAGAGAAGAGGATAGGTGATGTTGTGGATGCATCAGTAATTGGACTAAGCGGTAAGAAACTCCTTATTACTGGT
>JALWQN010000051.1 GCA_027083115.1 Desulfurococcales archaeon | reverse complement strand
AAGGAAATATAGGCTTGTCTCCAAAGTAAAGAACGTTAATAGGTACATAGAAAAAGAAAGCAAGTTGATTGGGATTGAGGTGGATCCAAACATAGAGGTATGGAAACTAAGTTATACTCAGAAACAGCTTGTAGAGCTTCTACGTTCTGTAATTCTCGGGGCTAAAGTAATAATACTTGATGAAGCTATTACGTTCTTACCTCTTGAAGAGAAAAGGAAATTTTATGAATTCATGCGTAAATTCGTGAGAAATGGAGGATCTGTTATTTTAATAACCCATAAAATACCTGAAGCTTTAGAGGCAGCCGATAGGATAACTGTCCTAAGAAGAGGTAGAGTTGTGGGTACTGTTGAAAGCAATAATGCAAATCTCACTCAAGTACGGAAAATGATGTTTGGTGAGAGATCTTCTGAAATAACTTATGAAAGATTACCTTCCGCAAAACCTTCAAATAAAATAGCTATAAAAGCAAAAGATTTGTGGGTTTTAGGGGATTATGGCGAATATGCTGTTAAAGGTATCTCGCTTAGTGTTCACTATGGAGAAGTACTAGGTATTGCAGGAATTGCTGGTAATGGACAGTTAGAACTAATAGAAAGTGTTATTGGGCTCCGCAAACCTACGAAAGGCAATATTTTCATGGTTTTTGATAGAGAAACTGTTAACGTTGGTAAGGAGGGTATTCAAAAAGTCAGAGGTAAGGGTGTTGGGTTTATACCTGATCAGCCCTTAAGGTTCGGTGTAGCAATGGACAATAATATTGAGGAAAACATAGGTGTTTTGCCATTTGTTACTAAAAATTTTATTAAATGGAGTAGGCTTAGGTCTATTTCTGAAAGGCTGATTAAGGACTTCGACATTAAAGCTACTTCAACTAAGGAAAAAGTAAAGTTGCTCTCGGGTGGGAACCTTATGAAGGTTTTAGTGAGTAGGGAGTTATACCTATCAAATAATATCCTTGTGGCTTATAATCCAACCCGTGCGTTAGATGAAGTTACTGCAATAATGGTTAGGAAAAAAATGAAGGAGAGAGTAATCTCTGGAGGGTTCAGTATCCTAATGGCCTCTGAAGACTTGGATGAAATTCTTCAGGTGTCTGACAGAATAGCGGTAATGAGTTCAGGAAAAATTGTAGGCTTATTTGAAGCAAATAAGGTTTCGCGTGAAGAAATAGAAAGGCTCATGGTGATTTAAATTGAGAATGGTTGTAACTAGGCGTATAAAACCTTTAAGGTATGGAGGTATCTTAATTCCTTTGCTTTCTCTAGTAATAGGCATAGTAATTTCTCAACTAATTCTTTTTGCTGTTGGTGTCCCCCCTGAGATGTTTTATAGTACCTTGGTTGGGGGATTTGTAGCTCCCCAAATGTTAAGGATTTTCATAATGTTGACAATTATTGGAGCTGCTTTGGTGTTTTCTTTCACAGGATCCATATGGAACATTGGTGCTGAGGGGCAAATAGTTTGGGGCATGGTGTTTTCTGCTTATATTGGTGTCTTTGTAGCTGCTCACTCAATCAAGGTACCTCTTAATGAACTATCAAAGTATGCCAGTATGCCAGGTGCGCAGATACTTGACTCAACATACGGCGTAGTTTCTATATTGACTTGGAATCCCTTCATTGCTGGCTTGGTCATGGTTTTAGTGGCAGCCTTAGCTGGTGGAATTTGGGCATCTATAGCAGGAGCCTTGAGGGCATATCTGAATATTGATGAAGTTGCTTCAACTTTACTTCTTAACTATATAGCCTACTACTCGCTAAATCAACTCGTTACTGGACCTATGAGAGGAATAAGTGTTCAGGCAGCTCAATTTGGACGTACAGACGCATTAAATAATGCTTTAACTTTTCCGAGACTACCTATTCCGGGCACAACAGTCACCAGTGTTGGGGTAGCAACAGCTATTATTGTATTTGTTATAGTATGGTTTATTCTGAAATATACTTCGCTCGGCTTAAGATTAAAGATCTTGGGAACTAATCCAAAGGTGCTTTTAGCTTCAGGCGTAAATACTAAAAAATATATTTTGCTGGCATTAACTATTAGTGGTATATTAGCTGGTACAGTAGGAGCTATTCTGTTTGCTGGTGATTACTTCTTTTTAGGTAAGATAGATAATATAGTGTCTCCCCCAACTGAAAACATGGGGTACACAGCTATCTTAGTAGCGTGGTTAGCAATGCTTGATATTAGAGCAGTTCCTATATCTGCATACATTTTTGCATCTTTAATGCAGGCAGGCAATACATTGCAGCTTAACCTAGCATCAGTTATGGGTTCCCACATAATAATTAGTGGTGCTGCCATAAAATTTACATTAATAGGTATGGTATTACTTACATTCTCTGTTTTGAGGGTACTAACAGAATATAATGTCCGATTCATAAAAGGTGGTAAAAGATGATATCTTCTTCAATATTAAATTTGGTTCTTGGTGCAGCGCCGGCTTTTACTGCTTATTATTTGGCAGCAGTCGGTCACGGTATTTTTGAGAAGTCGGGAGTCCTGAATTTAGCTATTGATGGAGTTTTCACGTTAGGGGCTGCTATAGCTTTCTCTACAGCTGTTATTTATCCTAATCCTAACTTAGGGCTTCTTGCATCAATATGTGTTTCCGCCTTGTTTGGTGTGTTCATCGCTTATCTAACTACGAAATTTCCGACAAGTCATGGAGCTATAGGGCTTTCATTAATGTTTGTAGGCTATGGCTTGGCATCACTGATAGGACTCCCCATAAGGACCCAAACACCTAATGCAGCTTGGTATCCGATGAGTAACACTTTTTGGATTGAATTAATAGTGACTGCCTTAGTAATTGGTATATTAGCTAATTACATGCTTAAGAAAACTAAGTTAGGGGCTTCTATAAGAGCAGCTGGAGAAAACCCGTACGCAGCATCATCTTTGGGGGTAGATATCCTTAAGATGAGATTGATTGCAGGTGCTTTAGGCTATGCATTAATAGGTGCTGGAGCTGCCTTATTCGTATTGGCTTATACCCAATCTTGGTCAGAAGGTACAGGTATGGGTCATGGATGGGTGGCTTTTGCTGTTTCGTTATCAGCAGGTAGGGATCCCCTTCTAACTTTAATTAGTGCGGCAATATTTGGTGGCTTAGTAAATAATAGCTATTATTTAGCGGCCCAGTTTTATTTAAGTCCGCACATAACAAATATGTTGCCATTCATAGCGGCTTTAGTTGCTTTAGTAGCCTTCGCAGCAACGCCACTTAGAAGGAAATTAGCACCACCTAAGGAACTCGGTAAGATATATTTTAAGGAAGAAAGAACTGTTTAACGTTCAAGCCTACTTAGTTTTTTATCTAAGTCAACCATTTTTTTAGCTAGTTTTTCAAGATCTAATGCTCCTTCAGCAGTAATTCCCGAAAAAGTGAATTCCGACTCTACACTACCGTCTCTAAGTTGGTAGGCTGTAATGCTAGCACTTCCTTTCCAGAACTCACCGAGTTGACCTTTAAGTATCGCAACATTTTCTTTTCTATTTATGATCTTTAAATTCAGTTCCTTAACGAAATAATCCAGAACTATGTTAAACAAGCTTTCAATTCCTTTAACTGGTTTAATCACGCAGACATGCTTTCTTAGAGATTTCGCCCGGCACTCAATATGTTTACCGACAAGAATGAAGTTCCTGCCGGGCCTAGAATATATTGAGGCCTTAAATAACATAACAGCAAAGATAAGAGCCAATATACCTAACCCTGAGACAGCATACCTTAGGGCAAGGGTTAAGAGGGTTGCTGATTCAATATGGAATACGCATACACCACTTAAGCAAGTTAATGAGTAATTACCTGTTTCGGGCACCATAAGTGAATGTCCTCCAACAACCTTAATGGTGAAATTATCGTTTAAAGACTCAATTCTTCCATTACATGAGTAACCACTATTGCAGTTAAGTAACACCCTATCTCCGACTGCGAGGGCTTTGGTTGTGGGTTGGTTTTCTTTCAAGGTATAGGTATATTCATGAAACGTTAATCCGCTCCATAAAGTAGCTATTAATAACGCTATGCCTAAAACGACTATCGCTAAACCTATTACTAAGGTTTTAGCTCTCATATGTAGTCCGGGAGCTAAACGGAATTAAGAACTAATAAGTTTTAGAACGCTTCATAAAGTTATTAACTGCTGGCAAAGTCTCATCAGGGGTTAAGTGATCAATAATAGCCAAGCAACTCAGGCGACTAAACATTTCATTCCCAAGCACGATAGGAGGTGAATAGGGTGTTCGGAATAATTCCTTTATTGACTTTCTTGCTCGTAGTGCTATTCTCCATACTTGTGGTTAGAATAGGTACTGTTGCGCTAACTATGACAGGGCTGTCAAGGGATGTTGCAGCCTTTCAAGTACAATCTGCCTTCTCTGGCGTGGGCTTCACTACATCAGAGTCCGAGTACGTTGTTTCACATCCTGTAAGGAGAAGAATAATAAGAGTACTGATGCTATTAGGTAGTGCAGGATTAACGTCTGCTATGGCAACATTAGTTCTTGCCTTCGTAGGCAATACGCCAAACGAAATGCTTTATAACGGCTTATGGTTAGCGATTGGTTTAGCTGTACTTGGGTTTTTCGGCAAATCTAAGCTAATAGATAAAGGCTTAAGCAAAGTAATAGAGGCAGCACTAACCAGATGGACAAGCATTAAAATCCTAGACTATGAGCAACTTCTCGGTTTAAGCAAAGGCTACTCCATATCAATGATTAAGGTTAAGCCAGGTAGCTGGCTCGACGGGAAAACACTGAGGGAACTTAGGTTAAGGGATGAAGGCATATTGGTTTTGGCAGTATATAAGAAAGGTAAGGAGAAGGAAGTTTATTTGGGTGTTCCTAGCTTAGACCTTAAGCTAGAAGCAGGAGATACTCTAGTATGTTACGGCCCAAGTGAAGTTCTAAGTGAGTTGCCTGAAAGACTAAAGGGGGTGAAGGGAGAATTAGATCACGCTAGAGCAATGGCTAAGCAGGTGATTAGAGAACAGGAGGAAAAAGAGGAAGAAAGGAGGTTAATGAAGGAGAAAGGTGCTAAGAATGAAGGATAAAATACTTAATGCCCTTTCAATCAATTCAATTAAACTCCATCCATACTTAATGATTTCACTTCTTATGTTAGCGCTCATACTTATTCACGTACTGGTTCCTGTATCTCTAGCTTCGCCACAGAACACGTTAACCATAAAAATCCAGATAATAGGTAAGGGCTTAATCTCAGTCAAGTATAAAGGAAGAAATAACGAAACTACTTATTCACAAATCACTAAGTCAGTAGAGATCCAGCCCATATATGGAAGCTTAATCAGCATTATTGTGAAGCCTGCTAAGGGATTCACAATTCAGTCAATAATGATTGATGGGAAAACACAATCTCCCTCTAATCACTTGACATTGAGGGTTGGACGTGATGTTAATGAATCAATAATAATTATGTTATCTCCAGAACTCCCTGAATTGGAGGAAAGCCCTTCATTAGCGGTGACCCCAAGAATCAATTTGCTTAGTAACGGAATCTACCACATTGGGGTAGTAGTCAGGGTTTCAGGGAATACGATAAAGAGCTCACAGCTAAAAGTAGGGCTTTATGCTGAAGGGAAAACACTAGCAGTAAAGAGGGTACTTAACGCAACACCAAACTACTTTACATTCACTTTTTCCTTAAACCCACCTATGTCTAGAACCTACGTAATAAGGGCTTATTTACTTACACAAAATAATGAAACTTTGACAACTGTTGAGACATATTTAGTTATCCCTACCCAAGCGAGTAACGCAAAACAGGAAGAGATTCAGAATTTAATGGCTTACGTGATCATTGCTTTATCATTAATTGCAGTAATTTTGGTTGGTGCTTTAATAACTAAGCGTAAAAAGGTTAATATATAATGTTAACCCCCATTTTAGGGTGTGGGCACTAAAGGATGAGCGCGGAAGTTGAAGACATCACGCAAAAATACTATAAGAGGCTCTTCATACTTCCGGTGTGGTGGAAGCTTACAGCCTTTTTTCTTGGGTTGCTAGGTGTTGTTGGCTTTATTGACTCATCTAACCCATTAATGCCTGCTTCAATAATCAAGTCGATAGATCAATACCTAATAATTGGGTTTGCCGTCTTTCTCTCTTTTCTCCCACTAGCGTTAGGGAAGCTATTTAACGCAAAAAGAGTTTTGGGGTTAGCTACAGCCATATTTATTGCGTCCCTACCTGCCGAACTGGTTTTCTTCAGGCTCACAGGCCTTAGGGGAACCGGTCTCCTAGCAGGTGCTGGATTCATTTATGTGGTCCTAACTGCCTTCTACTCTCCCTTAATTGCTTTAGGTATATCTTCAGTAATGACTTTCGCAGCCTTTGCGACAGCTAATAGCGTGCTAGGTGCTCTAACCCATAAAGCCATACTTGGAGGTCTCCTGACCGAAATGATCTCCATCCTTGGAGGCAATATTTTTCTTTCTTATCTGGAGTGGGAGGGAAGGAGATTTGGGGGGTTCTCTCCAGT
>JALWQN010000050.1 GCA_027083115.1 Desulfurococcales archaeon | reverse complement strand
TCCTCCTAACATCCTGATAGGCACCTCAGCCCATCTAGGCTTTATGTCCTTCATATACAACCTCACTCCAGCAGTAATCATAGTATTTATTGCTTACTTAGTCGCTCTAGGCTTCATATACGGTCCCTGGATGAGGGAGTATCAAGAAAGAATTAGTTCTAGGATCTTAAAAAGAAGCACAGCTGTTTCTGTTAATAAGCCCATGCTTGGTAAGGTCTTGGCAGTATTAGGTACAGTGATAGCATTATTTTTTATGGAGGATATATTTAATTTCACACCAGCAATACCTCCCTTAATCGGTGCAGGGATCTTGCTCATTATTTTTAGGGGGGTCATAAGTATTGATAAGGCTTTAAGAAAGGTCGATTGGACAACCCTAGTGTTTTTTGCAGGAATGTTTATAGTGATTAAGGGGATTGAAGAATTAGGTGTTATGAGGTTTATAGCCAATGAGCTATCCTTGATTGGGAAAGAGCCATTAATTCTGTTAACACTAATTATTTGGGTCTCTGCTATAGTGTCTGCCTTCATAGATAACATACCTTTTGTGATGTCTATGCTTCCAGTAATTCCTGAATTAGCTCTCTTAACTCACTATCCATCAACATCCATGTATTGGGCCTTAAGCTTGGGTGGGTGCCTAGGGGGTAATGGAACCTTAGTTGGTGCTAGTGCTAATGTGGTTGTGGCCGGTTTAGCTGAGAAGTACGGATTCAGGATTAGCTTCAACTACTTCACTAAGTATGGTCTTGCTGTAATGCTCATTACAGTCTCTGTTGCCACAGGATACGTACTACTTGTGTATAGGTGAGCTCCGCAATGTTTAGAAATATAGCCGTAATAGTTCGCAAGAACCCTAGACTCCTTAAATTGGCTGAACTAACTGCAAGAACATTCCCTAGCGCTACCTACCATTTAATATCAGCCATCCGAACCTACGAATCGAGGCCAATACCTAGTACAATAATCAAGGATGTACTTTATGGAATAAGTGATGACGCGTTAAGCGGCATAAAAATGGCCATTCAGAGGTTTGACGTTCTAAACATTAAGGAAGTTAGACTTCAGGGGAATCCTGAAAAGATATTTACTGAGTATGTAATCAATAAAAGAATTGATTTAATGGTCCATGCAATAATGCCCGGAGAGAAACCAGGGAAAGCATTACCGATTAACCTAAAGAAGATTTTAGGTGGGTCTAAGACCTCATTCTTTCTACATACCTCGTGCATGGATAGAGTGCCCGAATATATTGAGAAAGTACTTCTGATTACTGGGGAAAGTCCTCATAACATCGTTAGGAAAGTAAATGAAGTTCTGAATTACTTAAGGAGGAAAGGCTTGCTGAAGGAGATAGCTTTGCTGTGTGGGGAGAGAGAATTATGTAATTTAGTGCTTAATGAATCAGGCGTTAAAGCTCTCAACATACCTCTGAAGATAGTTTTTAAATCAAGCAAGAATATGGCTAACGCACTAAGAAACCTCTCTGAAGAGGCTGACTTAGTTATTGGCTGCAGGGATATACTTAAGGAGTGCCAATTCTCAAGCACCACCCAAATAACTG
>JALWQN010000049.1 GCA_027083115.1 Desulfurococcales archaeon | reverse complement strand
CCCGGGGATGATTTCCTAAATGATCGATAAACGTCCAAGAAGGGAAGATAAGAGAGTAGCCAGAGAAAATTATGCGGTTGTCCTTGATTACATGCCTCAAGGAAACCCTGTGGACAGACATCACCCCTCACATAGAACAAGACCCATAGCGCAAGCAATAGGAACTAAATACTTCACCCTAATAGAGTTCTATCCTAAGCCTGGTATTTCTTTATCTCAGGGAGAAGAAGTGTATGTAGGGTTTAAGCACCGGGAATTAAGGAATAAGGTAGAGTATGTCTGGGGGGAACCACTCATTTACGATGACCTAACTGGCGTAGCAAAATCCTACTTGCCTGAAGCACTGAAGAGCATTATATTGAAGAAAGAGAAAGTTTTCGTGACGTTTTTCAATATATCCGCACCATTAACCATTAAGTTACATTCCTTGGAGCTCTTACCTTCCATAGGGAAGAAAACCATGTGGATAATCCTGCAAGAACGGTCTAAGAAGCCTTTCACTAGCTTCGAAGATATTAAGAAAAAATGCAAGATACCGGACCCTGTAGAAATAATAGTTAATAGAATAATTAGTGAGCTGAGAGGAGAAGAAAGATACTATTTATTTCTTGATCCTCCTCCAGGAGTAGATAACGCAATAATTCTTGGTTACCTACACAGAATTTACAGGATGCTAAGGAATGAAAGAGGGTTTGAATTCGAAGAGGATTAGGCTTGTTTTAGTTGGACCTGAAGGGAAAATTAATATGGGCTTTATTTTAAGGCTAGCTAAGAATTTCTCAGTTAACGAAATATGTGTTGTTAATCCAGCCTTCCGAATGGAGGACCCTGAAATAATTGAATTCTCAGCAAAAGGTAAGGACATGATTAAGAAAGTCACGATCAAGGAAACATTAAGGGAATGCATTGAAGACAGCAGTTTGGTAGTCTGCACCACCTCAAAATCCAGGCCAGAAAAAGATGTCCTCAGGTACGGTGTGCCCCCAGATTACCTTAGAGAGGTATTACCTAAGGAAGGCCTAACATCCTTAGTTTTCGGTAGAGAAAGTGTTGGCCTAACTAGGGAGGAGCTAAAGGAATGCGACGTAATCTCTACCCTAATTACGTTAAGCCCATATAACGTTCTAAACTTATCTCATGCAATAGCTATTTATCTCTATGAGATCTCCAAACCAGAAGCACCATCAAATCCTCTGGAATGCAGACCAGACACTACCAAAGCAATTAGGAAACTAATCGAAGAAATAACTACGAATCTTAAGGATGAGAGGGGAGGAATAGCTCTTAAACACATAATTTTTAGGGCTGGCCTTAAGAAATCCGAGTGTGGCGCAATATATAAATTCCTTAAAGAAATAAGGGTGAAGCTGTCCAGAACTTAATTAAAGCTCATTATAAATACTATTCAATAATCCTTAAAAATGAGTTAGCTACTTAGACGTAGGTGTGTTTGGATGCCTTTAAGGCCAGCAAGATGCTATAAGGATGTGAATAAGCCGCCATATACTAGGAAAGAATATATTGATGGCATACCTCAACCCAAAATAACTAAGTTCGTAATGGGTAACACAAATGGTGACTATGATGTTGCGGTAGAGCTTATTTCCCTAGACTATGTCCAGGTAAGACATAATGCTTTAGAGGCCGGCCGTGTGATGGCTAACAAATACCTATCTAAGTATGCTGGCGAAGATAGGTACCTCCTAATTATCCGGCAATACCCGCATCATGTCTTAAGGGAGAATAAAATGATGGCTTTTGCTGGGGCTGACAGGCTTCAGGACGGGATGAGGCAAGCCTTCGGTAAACCCATAGGCACTGCCGCCAGACTAAAACCCGGCAGTGTTATTGCTGAGGTCCGAGTTCCTAAGTCCGTAATACCTCAAGCTAAAGAAGCCTTAAGAAGGCTTAAAGACAAGCTCGGTATAAGAACAACCCTGCAAATTAAGGAACTGAAGTAAGTCCTTACTTACTTGAAGTTTTAAAAATGAAATTAAGCGATTTCTATTATTACGATAAAGAAAAAATAATTGAAGTAATCCAAAAACAAAATCCTAAAACAATACTTATTCAGTTGCCTGAAGGCCTGAAGCACTTCTTTCCTTCCCTACTTAAAGAAATAAGAGAAATAATTCCTGAGAGAATTAATGTTGTTTTAGACGGATCCCCAACATGGGGGTCTTGCTTGATTGATCTCGATATTACTTCAGAGTTTGATTTGGTCCTTCACTTCGGACATATTGAGTACCCTTACTGGCGGACACCACCGAATGTTGTATTAGTCGACCTTAAATCCAAGAATGCCGTCACCGAAAAAACCATAAAGAGGTTAGTTCAGTACCTTAAGTCAAGGTCATTCAGTAAAGTAGGAGTTTACGGTACAGCTCAGCATGACGTGAAACCCATAGCAAACTACTTAAGTAATAATGGCATGGAGGTCCTAAATAACTTAGGCCTCTCCACAGTATTAGGTTGCTGGTATTCAGATCTGGAGAGAATTAAGGGAGAAATAGATGCAGTTATTATGGTGTCAGGAGGCTTCTTTCATTCTCTGGGTGCTGGCCTACTACTGAATGGGCAAACCCCAGTAATTAATCTAGACCCCTACACTGACTCCTTCAGGGACGTGACCTCAGACATTCTTCGATTAATTAAAGTCAGGTACTTTAAGATTTATGAGGCTGCAGGCAAACAGAACTGGGTGATTATTGCAGGTAAGGCCGGTCAATACAGACCCCACATAATTACTAACCTAAAGAGGCTGTTAATTGATAAAGGAAAAAACTATTATGAAGTCCGCACAGCATACTTAAGTAGCGAATCCATAAGCAATATAGATAACGGTGATGCAGAAGTTTTCGTGATCACTTCATGCCCGAGACTTCCCATAGATAACTTCAACGATTACTTTAAGCCTGTCTTAACGCCTGGGGAAGCAAGAATGGCCTTAACTTCTCCTGCAGGGAGGTATATCTTCCCTTGGTAAAGAATGCTAAACAGTTGGAGCTCCTTCTGGAGAAAGTTCCTGGATTCAGGAACCCATCTAAGGAACTAGAGCAATACACTACACCCTCAAGAATTGCTGCTCAAATGCTCTGGACAGCCTACATGAAGAAAAAAATTTCAGGTAAGGTAGTTATTGATTTGGGCTGCGGGACAGGCAAACTAGCTTATGGGGCCGCATTACTTGATGCATCCCGCGTCTACTGCATAGACATAGACAAGGAGGCCTTAAACATAGCTAAGGAATTCATTAATGAAAAAATAAACGAGTTAGGCTTAAGGAACATCGTAGATTTCTTGCTGGCTGATATAAGGTCAGGCATTCCTTTAAGGCCCTTAGGAAATTGTACAGTAGTAATGAACCCGCCTTTCGGTATATGGTCTAGAGGAGCGGACATTGAATTCCTTAAGGAATCACTGAAGATATGTAGGGACATGTTCTCAATACATAAAGTTTCTGAAGGTCTCCTCAGAAAAATAAATGAGTTGAAATCATTAGCTCCTTCCCTAAATTATGAGGTGCTTTCCCAGGATGTTATGGGGTTGAGGATGAGCATGCCGCACCATAGAAAAAGAATCCATTACATTAAGGTTATGGTGGTGATGCTTAATAATTATTCAATACCTTATTAATGTGGGTAAAGAATGGAGAGACTCAAGGAAATAATTAATAGAGGCGTTCTTCCTGGAGACGATATATGTATTATTGAGGAATTTATGCCTGGCATTGGTTCATTCAGTAAAAACGGGGTTGTTAGGGCTGCATGGATTGGAGTGACTGCAGCTGACTTAAATACCCGTACAGTCCATGTAAAGCCGGTTCATAAATTCCCTCAGCTCCCTGAAAGAAATTCAGTGGTTATTGGAGTTGTTGTTTTGGTGAAGGACGAGTATGCAGTCATTAAGATCTTCGAGGACCTGAAAGGGAATAGATACCTGAATGGCTTTACTGGCGTGCTACATATCTCTCAGGCATCAGACACTCACGTGAAGGATCTTTACGAAGTTATTCGAGTAGGAGATGTCGTGAAGGCTAAGGTCCTAAATAATAACCCACCCTACAATATAACCATAAGAGAACCCAAACTTGGTGTTGTCTTAGCTTTTTGTGGTAACTGTGGCTCTGTTCTGAGGAAAGCAGGTTCAAACATGCTTAAATGTCCGAAATGCGGCAGGATGGAGAAAAGAAAGCTAAGTCTTGATTACGGTCGGGTCTGAAAGGGTTAGTAATGAAGGTTATCCTATCGTTTCACTGTAGCTCAAGGGACAAATGCATTGATTTACTAGAGTTCCTCGCTAGTAGGGTTCGGGGTGGTTCCCCCTTAATAACCTTTGTAATTAGGGGCCTCTCCGTGAACGCAACAATATTTGGTAGTGCTACAGACGCCGAAATAACTAAGAGAATCCTTCTAAATGCTTACAAAGAATGGAGAAACGTTACTGGGTGGATGAAGCATGGTAAATACTTTAGTATTAAGCAACTTATGAAACTAACCCAAAAGCCCTTCCCCGTGGAGGGATTATTAGAGATCCTTAGGCTTAAGGGAATTAAGGTAACTAAAGAAGGAGATAGGATCGTCTTGGATGGCACAGTAAGTTGGGAATTCCTGAGTAACTTAGCTAAGGAACTCTCTATATTGCTTGAGGAACTGACGAGGTTTAAGCCTAAGGCATCACGAAGTGCTAAGTCACTAATTGTTTCTTACGCTTACTTAAGAGATATATCAGCTAAGGAAGCTCTGGATGAGCTAGAGAGGCTAGGGGGACTAAAGGTTGAGGATTACCGCGTTACGCCAACTAAGGAATGGAGAAGTTTATTAAGATTCCTTAAAGGTAGGAGAGAGGGACCTAAATTTGGAGATAGAGGTTAGGAAAGCAACATTCAAGGAGCTGGTAATTAAGTTAGTTGGTGAGGATCACACACTAGGTAACTTAGTAGCTAAGGAAGCCTTAAAGCACCCTCACGTTAAGTTAGCTGCTTACGCAATAGAGCACCCCCTAGAAGGTAGCCCAATAATAAGAATAGTGACCGACGGTAACGTGGGCTCAATAGAAGTGTTTAAAGATATTCTGAACTCACTTAAGTCAGAAGCTAATGAGTTACTTAAGGCCCTCACTGCTTCACTAGGAGTTAAGGAATGAAGCGTGAGAGAAGAACCTTAATTGTAAAGACATTCAGATGCGGGGCACAGTATTTCTCAGCCTTCTTCCTCTTGAGAGGGGTGAAGGGCCTAGAGCACTTCGCCTTACTTAAGGGAGAATACGCTGACGTAATTAACTATGTAAGGCAAAATAAACTTCTGGAGGAAGTTCATGAAATCCTTGACTTATCGAAAGAAAAACCGATGGAAGCTTCAGGATCCATTAAAGAATATATGGAATTCATTAATAGGGTTGTTTACGAAACCCATAAATTAATTTGCCGTGAACCAAGAACTAATAACTTAGGTGATTAAGACGGTTGAGTTTTGCCCTAGATGCGGAAGCGTGATGATCCCTAAAACAATTAATGGGAAGAAAGTGCTTGTTTGTCCAAGATGCGGCTATATAAAACTACCTAACCCAAAAAGAAATAACAAAATCACTAAGAAAATACAACACAGCGAGCTTGAGAAAACCACAGTAATAGATTCGAAAGACATACTTAAGGGGTTGCCTAAAGCTAAGGGAGTTAGGTGTCCTAAGTGCGGCTATGATGAAGCATACTATATAATTCTGCAGACCAGGTCAGCAGATGAACCACCTACCAGGATCTACATCTGCGCGAGATGCGGATACACTTGGAGGGAGTATGAGTAACAATACAGGAGTGTTTCAGCAGTTTTAATATGCTGAATTAACCTATTTTTACTGGTGACTGATTTGGAAATAACGTTCTCAGATGCTAGAGTATGGCGATACATTTTCTCTTCAGCCAGTAAATTCATGGATTCCTTACTTCTCACAGTGAATGAGGAAGGACTAACTGTTAAAGGAATAGATCCTTCCAAGACAGCCTTAATAGAATTCACTATACCTAAGGACTCCTTCGACAAATTCGAGATCGGTGGGGAATCAACGGTGCAGATAAATCTTGAGGAGGCTGGTAAGGTATTGCGGAGTGTCGAAAGAGATGATAAAATATCGTTAAGGTGGAATGAGTCCTCAATAACCTTCATCTTTGAGAATAGAGGGGTCCCAAGATATTTTACCTTACCTCTTCAGACTGAAGAAACCCAAAAAATACCTGAGTTAAGTCTTGAGTTAGGAAACACGTTTAAGATGCCTGGTGACGCACTATATGAAGGCATTACAGGAATTGAAGGAGTTGGTGAAGTGCTCCTCATTGAGGGTGATGAGGGCATGCTTAAATTAAGGTCAGAGAGCGATTTAGGGGAAGCCGAGATTGTTTTCTCGACGGAGAAAGGCATTCTTGAGGAAGCCGCCGTTAAGAACCCCGGGTTCTCAGTCAGTTACGGGATGGAGTATTTCACGTACTTGAAGCAACCCATAAAGATTGCTGAGAATGCTGTCCTGAAAGCAGAAAGTGACATGCCTGCTGAGCTCACCTTAACATTCATTCAGGATGCTAAGCTGAAGTATTATGTCGCGCCAAGAGCAGAATGATAAGGACATCCTAAGGTCTTTACTTAGGGATTACTTTTCCAGGATCGAGCTTGAGTTGCCTGATGACTACATACTTAGG
>JALWQN010000048.1 GCA_027083115.1 Desulfurococcales archaeon | reverse complement strand
GGTCAAGCCCTTCCTTATATTTAGCTCTCCACCTAATTCTTGCAGCCTTAACTAACTTAACGCAGGACTCAAAATGCACGGGAATATTAATGGAAAGCAAATCAACACCCTCAGGCAGTCTTTTCTTAACTACGTAACTAATTATTCCCCTAGCCACTGACTTAATCAGGTTTCTCAAGTCATTATGCTCAAACTCCTTAAATCCCCTGACATCAGCAGAAAAAGCTAGGGATGCTATTCCCATTAATGCTGCCTCAATAGCTACAGCCAAGGTACCACTATAAAAAATGTGTTGAAGAGATAAGTTATCGCCAACATTAACACCAGATAAAACCAGATCAGGCTTGAATCCAGTAACATCAACAGCTAAGTGGAGGGCATCAATAGGTGTTCCGTCAGTCACGTGAATTAATCTGCCTCCGTAGACCTTACTAACGTACCTCAACGGCCTGGAGAAAGTTATTTCTCTGCCGGAAGCCGACCTAGGGTACTCGGTAGAAGTTATTAAAACCTCACCGAACTCCTCAGCCACATCAGCCAATAAATAAAGCCCAGGACTTAAATAACCGTCATCATTAGATATTAGTACCCTCAATCTATCCCCAATCTAATGTAGTCACTAAGATATTTAAAATATATAATATTAAAAAATTAACCAATAAATTAGAAACATTAAATTAAATGCTTATATTTGATTGTTTCAATTTTACAATTAGATTGATAATTGAGGTTGAATATATGAAGGAATTGCTGCCTGTAATTCAAGGAATCATTAGAAATGAAGGTTCATGTTATGGCGATAATTCACTTCCGAAGGTGAGGGTTCGTTGAGTAAGCATAGTAAAGAAGACCTGGCATTCGGCGTGGAAGGCCTTGATTCATTATTTCCTCACTCCCTAAGTGAAGAAACAACGTTACTTATAGCTGGGCATCCAGGAGCAGGAAAAACAACTTTCGCAACGACAATCTGTTACAAGAATGCCTCTAAAGGTAAGCCATGTCTTTACCTATCTTTCCAAGAAAATAAAGAGAAGCTGTTTTCCCAAATGAGTAAGTACGGAATGAATCTTAAAGACCTCGAGGAAAAGAAGCTCCTTAAGTTCGTTAGGTTACCGGTAGTGGCTGGCGATGAAGTAATTAAGATGTTAAGTGATATTATAGGCGATGCCTTCAAGAAATTCAAGCCAAAAATATTTGTGCTCGATAGCGCTACGCCTATTTCTGAGTCTTTAACATCCAGTGTCGGTAGATCAATTTTTCAGAATTTCTTCTATGACTTAACTAAAGCCATTAAAGGGTTAGTAATACTTGTTGAGGAATTACCTCTGGGTATGGTTGCATTACCTAACAGGGACCTTGAATTCGTTGCTGATGTAGTAATCCTTATGAAGCATGAAGTTATGGGTTCACTGCTAGTCAGGAAAATGGAGATAAGGAAGTTTAGGGGGGCACCACTAACTATTGCTGAATTACCTTTCTCAATTAAAGAGAGAGAAGGCTTAATAGTGTTTACTCCGTTGAAGCTAGAAAATGTACCTCCCATAAGGAAGGAGCGTAAATTAAAGCCTCCGTGTAAAGCCCTGGAGAGAGTTATTCCGAACCTATATCCAGGAACCTCTATATTGTTAGCTGTCCCTCCTCATGCAAGGTCCTTATTGTATGAGGTAATCCCCTTAATAGCCATAACCGTTCTCAATGACTTAAGGATGGGCGTTATTAGCTATAGGTACTCAAAAAACGAGATATTGGATTACATAAGGATGGCTTCAAATTATTTGGGAATACCCTCTGAGAAAGGAATTAAGTACATAAAATTTGCTAGGGGAATAAACCCCACAGCCTTCAGCCCTGAAGAACTCCTGCATCTGGAGAACTACATCATAGTGAAAAAGAGACCAGATATTGTTGTATTCCATTCGCCAGAAGCCGTAATAATGTCCTCTGACTCCCAAACATACTATAGGTTACTATATAATCAGTTATTGAGGTTAAGGAGCGAAGGAATAATTACGGTCAGACTAACGTCCGTAATAAATGAGGAGAGCTTCCTTAGGCAAGCCACCCTTGCTGAAACCGTAATTAGGGTGAATTACGCGAAGAAAGGCTCATCCGTTAGGTACTCAGAAATAGGTATAGAGCCTGAATTGTATGTCTGGCAAGTAGGGACAGAACCCAAAATACTTTCTGGCAATACCCTGAACGAATGCTTTAGAGAAATTAGGTTAAACATAAAGAGAAAGCTAAGTGACTTACAAAGAGTTTAGAACGTTAGTTTTAATCAGTAGGCCCTCAGCTTTTCATGAGCTAAGAGAATTCCTGCAACAGTCTTTAAGTCGCTATTTTCACCGGATAGAACTTCCTTAACAGCGATATCCAGGGGTTTCCTCACGATATTAATGATTTCTCCTTCCTCAGGTGATGCTTCACTCTCCACTAGATCCGTAGCTAAGTAAAGATGCATTAATTCATCACTGTAGCCTGGAGATACTCTCACTGACGCAAGCTTCAGCAGTTTCCTCGCTTCATAACCTGTCTCCTCCTTAAGTTCCCTGAGGGCTGCTTCCTCAGGTGACTCACTATTCTCTACTCTTCCAGCAGGTATTTCCGTGATCCAGTTCATTACGGCTGATCTCCATTGCTTAAGAAGAATAACTTCTTGAGCTGAAGTTATTGGAACAATACCTACTGACTCGCCAAAAGAGATCAGGTCTCTCTCGAACTCCTTACTTTCCCACCTTAACCTAAGCTCATATAACTTAACTCTCTTACCTTTGCATTTAAGCCTCCTACCTAGGACCTCAGGGTTAATCAGGATTAATCACCAGTTGGATTATTGCTTAACACTAAATAATCTATTAAGGGCTTTCTTCCCAAGTATTCTGCAGCAGTCATTAACTTAATACCTAACTTCTTAGCTCTCTCAATAACTTCAGCAACCCTAGCCCTCCATCTCCTATCCCTCAAGAGATGATGATCATAAATAATTAATTTAGCCCCGCTTTCCTCAATAATTCTTACTGCATTCTCTATAGCTCTCCTCAAGTTAATTCTGTTAAGCATGTAGGGAAATAGGTAAGTGGAGGGGCCATCAAGGATTACTACATCAGGTCTTTCCTCAATAACCCTATCGGCATAGTCCTCTATTTCTGGCCCCATAACATCGCTTGTATAAAATAACCTTACCTTACCTGAATCAATAACCAAAGGAACGACCCATCCTGTCCTACTGAATTCCGTACCATGAAACCAAGGCCCGAGTGCCCTCACTCTACAGTTATTTACCTCAAAACTTACATTATCAACCCACCTGAGTGATGTGCCGTCCTTGAGACTGAATTCAGACACCCATTCCTTAGAGCCCCATAAACCATTGACTAAGGACCTGAACCATTTCCTGCCTTTCTCGAGCAACTCAGACCTTCGGTTTGCGTAGTCCCCGAAATCCTTGCTTAACGCATGCGTTAAGCTCTCTACAGGGTCTGGATAATGGTTTCTGCATGGCCTGCTTAAGTAATCCCAAATGTTTTCTTTCTCGCTCTGAAGGATGGAACTGACGAAGTCCCTTGCCCTAAACCATTGGGAATTATTTATGTATTCATTTGGGTTCTTGATGTAGAGAGCCCTACCTTTAAAGAAGCTAACGAATTCAGGTCTTTCCTTTAGGTTAACTACGTGATCGTAATGGTAATGAGTAACTATAACTGCTGGAGCCTTCCTTAAGTAAGTGCTTATTGCTCTTAAGGCATTTTCCTTCAGAGCTTTTTTCTTCTCGCTAGGAAGAGGGTAGGAGGGTTGCATAGCGGCAGCCCCAGGATCAATAATTAGGCCACAATCCAGGTAAACGCTCATGCTTTTAGCGCCTAAGCTATCAAACCATACTAGAGTGACTCCCGCCTTCCTTAACGGATCTGACTCACTCAACAACCACACCTTAAGAGAAAACTAATTTATTTAGTTACTTAGGAGTTAATTAGGTGATTACTTGAGCTCGAGTAAATATGAATGCAGTAATCCTCCATGTGTCCATGTAGTTATTGATTGGCCTAAGAAGAAGTTCGCAGTTTTTGTTGAGGATGCTGAAGGGTCTTTACTGTATGTACCTGCCGACAGAGTGATTAAGGCCTGCAGCGAGCTGGAAGCCCTCCTGAAGAAGAGGGTTAAGGAAGCAAAAGGTGATGAGGTGAATGATTTAGCAGATAGGTACCTGAACGCAATAGTGTTCACGGAAAGTGAAGAAGAAGGCAAGACTTAGCTGGTTCCTAAGGAAGTCAGTAAGTCCTTAAGTGCTTCCTGCATTGCCTTGAGCTTAGTTAACTTATTATGGAATTCCTCAACACCTATCTCTCCAGACCTAAACCTTGTCTCAAGGTCGTTCATTTCCTCCTCCACTATACTTAACCTCATCTTAATTAACTCAGATAGCTTAACCTGAGGAAGACCTGAGGATTCTGGAGGTGTTGCTCCTCTCTCGAGATCTATTGGCCTGAACTCGCCTGTTATTTTCCCATCCTCGATCCTAAGTATTCTGTCGACCTTAACGGCAACCCTTGGGTCGTGTGTTGCTAAAATAATTGTTTTCCCTAGTTCCTTAGCTAACTTAACCAGTAACTTAACTATGTTTAACGCATTAACGGAATCCAGCTCAGCAGTAGGTTCATCAGCAAGAATTACTGGAGGGTTGTTAGCTAAAGCAATAGCTATAGCTACTCTCTGCTGTTCCCCACCCGAAAGCTCTTCCGGATATCTTGAGGCCTTATCCTTAATCCCCACAACATCCAGGAGATGCAATGCTTTTTTCCTGGCTTCTTTACCCTTAGCGCCAGAAATCATTAGAGGTAGCTCAACGTTCTCTAAGGCGGTTAAGGTAGGTACTAGGTTAAGTGCCTGAAATATGAACCCAACGTACTTAAGCCTGAACTCATCTAAGGCATCACTACTTAGTTCATCAACCTTAACATCCCCTACAAAGATCTCACCACCGGTAGGTATGTCAATCCCTCCAATAAGGTTCAGTAATGTTGTCTTGCCAGATCCTGAAGGACCCATAACGCACGTCACTTTCCCTGAAGGGAATGAAGCAGTAACTCCCCTTAAGGCCTGAACTTCTCCACCCTTATACTTATATATCTTAACTAGGTCCTTCACCTTCACCAGAATGCCTTCATCACCCAACTACCTCACCTCAATAAACCTACCTCTTATTGAACCTGAATAAATCCTGATAGAAATTATTGCAGGGAGTAAGGTAACTATAACCCAAGCAATCAATGAAGCAATCCCTACCTGAAGGAGAGGTAAAGAAGTTGTGGGGGAAGCAAGGCTTAGATCTACGGCCCCACCCAATAATGCTGAGGCTAATAAACCGGAGCTAAATCCTAAATTAATTGGACTGAATCCTGAGGTAATCCCTAACGATATACCGCCTAAAACTCCTATACCTACGGAAACTAAGGCCAGTATCCCCCACTCAGTAATAATTATTTTCAGGGCTGATAATTTGTTTACTCCTCTAATCCTCAGCAATAGGTACATTCTTGAAGATTCAACGCTAACAGACCATGCAATCACACCAGCAACGGTCACGGAGAGGGCCAGTATAGTTAATGAAGTAATTAGGGGCAGAGTCTGTGATAGTGTAAGATCCTTAAACAGCATGTATTGGGGGGAACTCATTAATTTCTTTAGGGACGTCACCCTAAATCCTTCCTGGGCTAACTGGTCTGCTAGGGAAGAACTGGATGTATAAACAATTAGCTTGACATCCATCATTCCCGTCTTATTAAATGCTTGGCTGCCCATTAACTTGAGTAACCATGGACCAGCAATAACCACTCCCTCATAATAGCTATTGGATAAGCCGGCTGCAGGAAGACCTGGAAATCCTTTGACGTGCCCTATATTATTTACTTCACATAATTTGATTAGGCCTTGAGCAAAGCTCTCTACCTGTATGGATGAAAGATTAACTTTCCCACTTAAGGAATAAATGATAGTGTTGTGGTCCTCACTCAATTGAGTGATTAGGTTGCTGAAGCCCGATTCAACACCCCAGCCCCCATAATTGTAAGTGCTTCTTAGGAAGCCAGTTAGGTTAGGAATCACTATTACGCTACTGTATCGTGATATGGAGTCCCTACTGAGCTGAATGACTGCTGGGAAAGAAATAATTAAGGAGGAGTTGCCTCTAATCTCTTTTTCATAACTACTCACTAACTTAGGGATTGCTGAAAGATTGGAGACGTATACGTCTTTAACTCCTAAGTACTTAGCACCCACAGAAGCTGTTGTTGCAGTATTTATTGATGAAGTAAGGCTGGCTGCTGAAGTAAAGGATTGAGCCAGTAGAGTGACGGAGAAAACAAGAAGTATTGTTACAGCCACAGACCTCCTCTTAATCAGGGAAGTTATTGATTTAGCCGCTAAAGCAACTCCCCCCTTAAACACCTTGCTTAATCCCTCCATTAATTGATCTATGTATGTAGCGGTTAGCTTGGAGAAGCCGTAAGCAAGAAGTATGGGGGCAAAGGGCCTTAGGGAAGCCTCAAGCATAAATAGAATAACTAGGCCCACCATCAATCCGATGCTGAGAGATCCTGAGGAAACTGTTGTGAGGGCTCTTCCAGCCGACCAACCGCTTAATCCCTCAAAGACAAATAGTAGACCAAAAAATATGGAGAACCAACCCCACCAACCTACTTTCATCGGTTCCAGGAGTGCCTCATCAGTAAGTTGAGTCTTGACAGCATCGGTTGGTGATACTTTATGGAATGTCCTTATGGACCTATAC
>JALWQN010000047.1 GCA_027083115.1 Desulfurococcales archaeon | reverse complement strand
CCTTAAGAGACATTATAACCTTAGTGAAGGCAGAATTTTAGGTAATTGGTCAGATCTCCTAAAAATTATTGAGTCACTACCGAAAGAATCAGCTCCAAGAGAAAGCATAACCAAAGCTAAGGTTGATGAAATCGATCTTTATATTCTTAGAAGACTCGAGATCTCCCCCTTCGAAAGTTTAAGAAAGATTACTGACTTACTAAATAAAGAATTAAAGCTCACTTCTTCAGTTAATTACATCAGAGTTTTAAGACATTATAAAAACAGGATTGAAAGTAAAGGGCTAATTTATGGCGTGAAGCTTAACTTGGTTAAGCTATACCCAATAAATACTCTGCCCTTAAACGCTGTTTTAAGAGGTTCAACAACAGAACTAATTAGGTTAGTGAAAATCCTGGTGACCCATCCGTTCTTCCCTGAAGGAATAATTAATCCGACTGAAGGAGAGGCGTTGGTAACGGGGTTCCTACCTATAACTGAAGTACTTAGCCTGAGCAAGTTTCTTGACGAATTAATTGATAGAGGCCTAATTAGAGAATGGAGCATGATTTTCCTCGACTACGGTTCCTTCAGGAAGCTTGCTTTACCGGTGAAGCCGCTTCTTACACCAGCGGAAGAGCTTGAGAAACTGAAGAAAGAAGTGACTTCTCAAGCTATTGAGAGAGCACCATAAAAGCAGCGGAGCATGTTTGAGTTAGTAATAAATGGACATGAGAGTGAAGGCAATATTAAAATCCTATCGATGATAATAGTTTATTCGGTGTTCGAATGATTTTTAACCTACCATCAATAAATGATGTTAACTTAGAGGGCCTTAAGACACTAGTTCGGGTGGACTTTAATTGCCCTATTGATAAGGAGGGAGAGATTTTAGATGAAACCAGAATTAAAGCCCATTTACCTACGATAAAGAAATTGCTTGACAGTAACTCCTCAATTGTTTTAATAACTCATCAGGGAAGACCTGGGAGTAAGGATTTCGTTAGCCTACGTAAGCATGCCGAAAAACTATCTGAATTGCTTGGGATGGAGGTTAAGTTTATTGAGGATGTTATGGGTCCTGCAGCACAGGAAAAGATAAAAAATTTACGGGTGGGCGAAATATTACTATTAGATAATGTTAGGTTTGTTTCTGAAGAAATAATTGAGGCACCCCCTGAAATACAGAAACAGACTTACTTAGTTAGGAGATTGGCACCGCTTTTTGACATGTACGTCTTCGATGCTTTTGCGACGGCTCACCGTTCCCAACCATCGATAGTGGGATTTCCTTTAGTCCTGACTTCCGTGCTGGGGGAGCTCATGAAGGCTGAGCTCAGCGCTCTAGAGAAGGTTATGAATACCGCCGAACCGCCTAAGCTCTTTGTTTTGGGGGGAGCAAAAGTAAGAGACACAATCAAGATAGTTGAGTACCTTACTAAGAAAAGAATAGCGGACAGAATATTAACCACTGGTTTAGTGGGGCTGACTTTTCATGTTGCTAAAGGAGGGAGGGTAGGGAAATCAGTAATTAATTTCCTGGAGGAGAAAGGCCTCACGACCCTTATTCATCGAGCTAGAGGCGTTGTGCTTTCAGGAGCTCCAGTGGATACCCCCTATGATTTGAAAGTTCTTAGGGAGGATGGGACCGTAGTTGAAGAACCAATACATGTAGTAGATGGGAAACCAATGGATATAGGTACCTATACCGTAAGTATGTATTCAGAACTAATCAAGGAAGCTAAGATAGTGGTTATGAGAGGGCCAGCAGGATATATTGAGGATCCAAGGTTTAGAAAAGGTACGGAAGACCTCTTGAGAGCTGCTTTAGAGAGCAATGCTTTTGTTGTCATAGGTGGGGGTCATTTGGGAGTTATGTTGAAAGATGTAAAAGCTAAATCCATACATATTTCTACGGGGGGCGGAGCATTACTGCTTGCGTTGGCTGGCGAACCCCTCCCAGCAATAGCTGCCTTGGAACAATCGACCAAGAAATTTCTCGGGTGGAAATATGAAGATTAAAGTAGGGATTGTAGGTTATGGAACTATAGGTAAGAGGGTCGCTTGGGCAGTAAGTAAGCAACCAGATATGGAAGTTTCTGGAGTAGTTAAAACTAGGCCGAACTGGGAAGTTTATTCAGCGATAAAGAAGGGTTACCCAATATATACTCTCAAAAAGTCTGTTGAGACTTTCAGGAAGAAAGGCATAGATGTTTCAGGTACTTTTGAAGATCTCCTCAAGGATGTGGACATTATTGTGGATGCAACTCCTGCGGGAACAGGGGCTAAAAATAAGGACTTATACAGCAAATATGGTGTGAAGCAAGTGTTTCAGGGAGGAGAGCCAGTGGACTTATGTGAAGTTAGCTTTAATGCCTTGGTGAACTATGATCGAGCCTTGAGGAATGAGTGTGTTAGGGTAGTTTCATGCAATACCACAGGCTTGGTGCGAGCTCTTCACGCGTTAAGTAAAGTCAGCAGATTACTTAGTGTAAGGGCTGTTATAGTTAGGCGGGGAGCTGACCTAAAGGAAATTAAGAAAGGCCCCATCGAGGGCTTGGTTCTGAAACCCACTAAGCCACCTTCTCACCACGCTATAGACGTAAAAGCCGTTTTAGGAGATCTTGACATAATGACTTACGCTATCGTTGCTCCTACCACCTTAGCACATATGCACGTTATTCGTGCTGAGCTAGCAAATAATGTAAGTAAGGAAGAGATAATGCAGGCATTCAAAACTACGCCAAGAATTGTTTTAGTGAATGGAGATATTCTTTCGTCAACAGCTGAATTAAGGGAGTTCAGTAAAGAATTCATTAGGGAAAAAGGAGATATATATGAAAACGTCATCTGGGAAGATAGTGTGTGGATTAATGGAAACGAAGTCATGTTTGTATATGCAGTACATCAAGAAGCAGTTGTTGTCCCTGAAAATATAGATGCTATTAGGGCCTTAGCTGGATTAATTACTGAGCCTGAAGAATCAATTAAAATAACTGATAAAGTATTAGGCATAGGAGGATGGTTCAAATGACTTATATACGTGAACCAACCTATGAGGTTAGTTTTCTATTTAGGAAAGTCTTGGTCCCTGTTGATGGGTCAGCCTCTAGCTATAAGGCACTAGATATAGCAGTTGATTTCGCAAAAAGATATGGGTCTAAAGTCACAGTCTTAATAGTTGATGATGGTTCACTACAGAATGTTGACAAGATCTTGCGAACGATTGAAGAAAAAATAAGGAAGGCCGGCATATTGGCTAAAGTTAAAACATTACGTCTTAACATAGAAACAGAAGTGAGTTCTGTAGCTAGCAAAATAGCTGAGGAAATAGTTAATGGAGGTTATGACTTGGTAATAATGAGTGCTAGGGGAAGGACAGCTAACCCAGAAATCATTATTGGATCAGTTGCACTTTCAGTAACAGTTAACTCTCCTATCTCAGTATTACTTATCAGGTAGTTTTCAAGATAGGCAGCCCAATAATTAATACCTTAAGAATCTGCTGGAGGTACTTCAGCAAGATCTTCCCATTTTATTAACAAACCCTAAATTAATCAATTTCATAGGGATAATTCTTGAATAGTAAGTGTTGTGCTAAGACATTAATAAAAGAAATTCTTAAGACTTCATTAAAGACATTTAAAGAAAGGCTTGAGGCACAAAAACTAATTTATGTTGCTCAAGAAGTTTTTAACGTTGGTTTCAGCTATAGCTTTATGTGGTACTCCAGAGGACCGTATTCTAAAGCCCTGGCTAGGGACCTCAGGGTCTGTGACCTGCCTCCAATCAAGGAATGTGTGTCTCCTGCCGTGTTAAGCATGATTAACTCTTTCGTAAACGATTTGAGGAACCTAAATACGCCATTATCTAAATCTTTAGAGATTGTGGCCTCATACTTAATGCTTAAGAAGGAGGTTTTCCCTAAACCAGAAGACCCTGTTAAAGAACTGAGAATACGGAAGCCCTACCTTAAGGAAGGTGAAATAATGGAAGCCATTAAGGTTCTAAACACATACTTGTAACTCTTACTTGGTGCAATCCCTAAACGAAAGCAGAGCTATTCTAACATTAAATACCTTCTCAGCAACTAGAAAAAGGCGCATAAGGGTGAGCCCAGATTGAAATACGTGTATGATGAAGTACATGGATATATTCCTCTGAACGATTTTGAAAGAAAGGTGGTTGACACACCAACTTTCCAAAGACTTAGGAGAATTAAGCAGTTAGCTCAAGCTTGGTTTGTTTATCCTGGAGCAGTACATACTAGGTTCTCCCACTCTTTGGGAGTGATGCATTTGATGGAAAAAGCAGTGAATAAATTGTCAAGTAAGGGCTTTCTGAAGAGAGATGACCTTCAACTACTTAAGGTTGCTGCATTACTCCATGACGTAGGCCATACTCCCTACTCTCATGCAATAGAAACATTCTTCAGGATTAAGTTCGGCCTTAAACATGAGGATCTGAGTGCCTGGATAATTATAGAAGACCCGTACATAAGCAGTACCTTAAAAGAGTATGGCTTAGACCCTTATGAAGTTGCTGCGGTAATTAGAGGAAAACATAGGGAGGCAAGCTATAATCTATTAATGAGCAGCGATATGGATGTGGACAGATTAGATTACCTATTGCGTGATGCTTTGCACACAGGTGTTAAGTACGGAGTAATTGACCTAGAAAGAATCATTCAGACCCTGGAACTTGATGAAGAAGGAAATATCGCGGTCCCTCAAAAAGCTGTGCAGGCAGCTGAATCGTTTTACATTGCTAGACTACATATGTACAGATCCGTTTATTACCATAAAACAATAGCTTCATATCAACTCCTGATACAAGAAATATACAAGTTAATGACGGAAACTAAAGAAACTAAAGAATTGCTGAAGCCATTCACTGACCCAGAAGGCTTGAGGAAGGCAATTAGGGAAGGCCTGCTTTATTTATGGGATGACTTCTTCATTGGCGGGTTGATGAATGTAATACTGAACAAGAAACTAGGCAATGAGGAGTTAAGGGAACTAATTAGGCTATATCTCCGTAGAGAATCATACAAGGCGCTCTATGAGTGGATAGGGTTCAGTAACGAATCCCCCCTAAATAAAGAAGTTATTGAAGAATTAAAGGACTTAGTCAGCTCTGTTAGCGGAGGGGAAGAGATTAAGGAATGCATAAAGCTCTATGTTGAGATAATACCCATACTTTCGGAAGGAGCTGAGGTCAGGGTGCTAACGAATAAGGGGGCAATCAGAATTAACAGGTACGAGGGCTCTATAGTTAAGTATTTGCCAGAATCGATGGGAATTATCAGACTATATGCTTTACCAATATGCGAACAAAAAGTTAAGGCATTAATCTCGAAGTTCCTTAAACATTAAATAGGCATCCGAACCATCCGGGTAGTAATGAGGCATTACACCAGCTATTTTATAGCCTAACTTCTTATAGAGATTTAAAGCTATTTTATTCCATTGTGAAACTTCCAGGACTATCTTAGAAATTCCTTCACCCATAAATGATCTCTCGATAGCCTCCATCAACTTTAACCCTATATGTTTTCTACGGAAAGAAGGAAGTACAGCTAACGACAAAATATGGCCTGAACCGTCTTTATTGACAGCTCCTACAACATAACCTATTATCTTATCTTCGCAGGCTGCAACATAAAAATATTTCGGATGTAATGTAAGGAAAGTAACAAAATATTCTGGAGGATAGGGATTAGGGAATGATTTAACCTCAATCAAGTAAATGCTTCTCAAGTCATTCATTCTTGCCTTCCTGATCAAACATTCTTCAGTCATTCACTCACCTGCTACTTCATTACCTAAATTTACTTGCTCACAACTCCTAATTTTTAAATAGCTTTATTTTAGTTCAGTAGTAATCAAACATTTAAGGGTTCAGCAAGGATGACTGTTAAGAAGGCCTGTGTATTCGATGTTGATGGAGTACTGATTCATTCAGAAGAAAGGTTTTGGCGTGCGAAAGAATTGGCCTCAGCCTTAAACAAAAATTATAGAGACCTACTTTATAAGGAGGAACTAATTCGCTACGATAGACCTAGACAAATAGGTATCAAGCTTCTTAAAGAAAGATCTGGGAAGTGCTCCATAATAGTCATAACAGGCAGGCCTAAGGAATCTTATGAACTAACTTTAAAAGAAATTCAGAATGCAACAGGAATTAGACCAGATCTCATATTGATGAGAGCAGGTAGTAAAGATAAATTATTAAGGGCCAAACTAGCCATGATTAAGGAGTTATTTAGGAAAGGTTATGAAATTAAGGAAATACATGATGATGACATTAGCTTCCTGAGAGAGATTAGAAAGACATATCCTGGTGTGAAGCTTTACTACCACATACATGATAGGTTCGTTATCCTGAAATAAAAATTACTGAGTTCCTCGTAGTTAGTAGTTTATAAACATTTAGCGAAGAAAAAGTAAGTAATCCTAGTTCATACATTTAAATTACGCCCTAAGGAACTTATACAAAGAGTAAGGGATTATGAATTGAAGAAAGGGGAAATAGTCGTTAAGGGAGGGAAAAAAGTCAGAGACATTAATGACTTAGTCACTGCCTTAGTTTTGGGTGGTGGTAAAATCGATGATTTAGGTGACCTAATAATTGATTTAAAGAAAGGGCTCCTCCACAACAAAACACTGACCTATGTTGTGGAATTTGGAATTATTAAGGGTCTTAAACGTTCGGGAGCTTTCTTTTCCGTGCGTGATGAAAGAGGCCCTCGCACAGTATTTGTCGTTAACTTCTTCCCCACAAAAGAAGGTGGCTTTAAAGCGCGTTGGGAG
>JALWQN010000046.1 GCA_027083115.1 Desulfurococcales archaeon | reverse complement strand
GTTTTGTTGAGGATTGACACTACTTAGATTTATAGGTATTGTATCTATGGAATCAATGCTTACCTTATTAACACCCACGTTAACTGTTTTTCCATTTTCGGAAGCACCAACTACTTCCACCTCCTCAGGTAATAGAGATGGAATACCAGCCAATTCAAGAATAGCTAGTTGTTTATGTAAATTCTCGAGCCAGTTCTTAAGTTCATGAAGTGCTGGTTGAGTGGTTCCTATGCCTGTTTGATTGCTTATGTACTTAAGTCTCCCTGAATCAATTTTTAGTGTAAGATCCACAGAGTTACTACCTATAGATGCATTCAAGAGTAAATAGGCCCTGTAGGGGTGTTTCTTGAGTAGCTTAGGTAAACTATGGATGGCCGAATACAAGATTACTGGAAATGTTTGGGGATTGCCTGCTTCCCCGGAACCTCTCACTATCCCATGCTTCTGTAGGAGCTGAAGAGTTGATAAGAAAAACTTGCTTAAGGGAATTGAGCAAGAAGCACCTATAGAGCGGTATGCCGTTAAATTTCCTTCAACATCGAGGCTAGCGTTGAAATCTCCTATAATTCCAGAGATTCCTGAAGAATATTTGTTTACTAAAAGCGATGCATTCGTAACCGCATTCAGTGATAAGCCATTTAGAATTAAGTAGTGGATGCACTTATTAATCCTGTCTGACTCGTTCTGTGTAAGGAATCCCTCACTAACTTCGTCTTCTATTAACTTGTTTAGGTCAAGAGTTAGTTTGACCGTAAAATTGGCTTTATTTCTTAGCCTGGTTATGTTAGCTGACAGCATATGGATCCAGTTAATGCCCTTAGATTTTAGGGTTCCGTTGAGGTACTCCTCAAGAAGGTTGCTGAATTTGTATGTCAAGTAATTTGTTTTATTACCTGAGACCTTAATCCTTAATGTAGCGTTGATTTGGCTTTGAGTTAATAGGATATCAATGACTGAAGCATTAATGACTGAGAGCTCGTGTCCCTCTTTATTAGTTGAATTTGTTTTCAGGTAGAGGCGTCCCTTCAATGAGTATGTTTCTTTGCTTGGAGTCCCCCTTAACATCAACTCGAATGCCGTGTTATTTATTGATGATATTTCGGTCTCGTTTAGGGGTTTTAGGTTAACGTTACCAGTTAAGCTTATTCTTGAGGAACTATTTGTTTCATACAATGTTGAGTTTAAGTTTACTTCACCGGTTAAATTAGTTACCAGGTTCTTGATGGAGCCAGTTAAGTTATAAAGTATTCTTAGACTTCCATCTGGGTATATGATTAACCTCATTTGAGGTTTTAGGTTTATGGATGGTTTGCCTTGAATAGTTTGATTGCTTGCTTGAACAGGCGAAAGGAGGATTCCTAGGAGTATTAGCAGAGTTGCCAAAGTAGCTATGAATCTTTTCATATAGAGCACCGAACATAATTTTAACTCATACATAATAAAGCTATGAAGATAGGATATACTTAAATTAGAAATTACGGAACTAGGTCGTAGGCTACCTTAATAGCTTCTGTAAGTGAGTAAGCTATTGCGTCAGGCTTTAAGCTTGATTGAGATATTTCCTTAACTAGCCTTGCAATAAGAACTGCTTTCATTCCTGCTGCTTTAGCCCCCTCAACATCCTTGATAGTATCTCCAACCATGACACATTTGTTAGGGTCTGCTTTAACTCTTCTGGCGGCCTCAAGAAAGAGACATGGATCAGGCTTTCTAAAACCTACCTCACCACTAACGACTATAGCATTAAAATTATGTCTTATTCCTTTAGCCTTAAGTATTTCTTCAGCAACACCAGCATCAGAATCGCTAACTAAGGCAATCTTCCCGAAGAGTTTCTTACCTAACTCTAACGCTTCAATAGTGTCCTCATATAGTTCTGCGAGCTTAGCGTGGTACCTCACATGCATTTCATAGACCATATTCTTCTGTAGGTTAAGCTTAAGCCCCCTCTTCTCACTGATTCTTACTAGAGCCTCCCAAACAGCCTCCCCACTGCCTAGGCCCTCACTCACTAGGACCTTATAAAGGTTGAAGTGCTCTTCCCAGTTAAGTCCATTAACTAGCTTAGAGAGGTCTTTCGATATCTGCTTATGAACTATTTCATCATTTCCTTCCTTGATGAGTGTCCCGAATAAATCGATGAGTAGGGCCGGCATTTAAGTCACTACTCCTCATTCACCTGACTTTCTTGAATAGGATGGGAGCCTCCTTAACTACGTATTCCTTACCTACATCCACACTAATATCAAGAGGATTGCCTAACTGGATGCTGAAAGATTCAGCGACCTTACTGACTGACTCTGGAATAACAGGGTAGAGGAGGTTAATTGCTACCTTAACTACCTCCATTAAAGTGTATAGCTCCTTTGATGGGTCACTTAGTTCCCAAGGCCTTACTGAATTAATATATGCATTAGCTTCCTTTAGTAAACCCATGACCTCCTGAAGAGCTGTGGAGATTTCGTACTCCTCTCCCAATAATTTATTGAACTTGTGGACTGCAGTATCTGCCTTATCGGTTAAGGTATTATCTATTGATTCGGATGATAACGTACCTTTAAGCTTCTTCTTGATTAACACACCAACCCTCCTTATTAGGTTCCCCAGGTTATCAGCTAGCTCACTATTGTAGATGCTGTCAAGTAATGAAGTGCTTACTTCAACATCCTTGCCTAAGTTAAAGATTCTGGCTATTAGGTACCTAACCCCGTCGCTACTTAAGTACCTCCCTAGGAGGTCCTCAATCCTGACGGCATTACCTGATGACTTACCCATCTTCAGTCCCTTATTGATTATGAAGGAATGAACCAGGACTTTCTTTGGTGGGTCAATATCCAGTGCTTTAAGCATGGCGAACCAGACTGCAGTATGGAACCATAAGATATCCTTACCTATGACATGATGTGTACTGCTCCAGTACCTCCTGAATCTTTCCTTATCACTCAAGTAGTTAATTCCGGTGAGGTAGTTGAGCAGAGCATCAAACCAAACATAGACCGTGTAGTTCTTATCAAATGGCAACTCAATACCCCACCAGACCCTTTCCTTAGGCCTAGCTATCGATATGTCAAGTAGCTCCTGACCCACTATCTTATTAATCACTTCCTGCCTGAAGTGCTTGGGGTAAACAATATCTTTGTTTTTGAGTAGATTAAGGAGGTATTCCCGAAACTCACTTAACCTAAAGTAGTAAGTACTTTCTTCAGTCCATTCAAGAGGCTTCCTATGTATGGGGCAGTGAGGCCTTCCATCAATCATCAAGTATTCTGAGGCTGAATAGAACTTCTCGCAGTCCACGCAATACCAGCCTGAGTAATTGCCCTTATAGATTAACCCTTTCCTATACATTACTTCGGCGGCATACTTAACAACCTTAATATGGTCTTCATCAGTTGTCCTCACGAATCTATTATAGGATATGTTCAGTAGCCCCCAAAAGTTCCTGTATATAGCGACCATACTGTCCACGAATTCCTTAGGGGTAACGCCCTTAGCTTCTGCAGCACGTTGGAGTTTTAGCCCATGCTCATCAGTTCCTGTCAGATAGAAAGTGTCATCACCGATTAATCTATGGTATCTGGCTAGTATGTCTGCGAAAACGGTGGTGTACGCGTGGCCTAAATGAGGTTCCGCGTTAGGGTAATATATCGGAGTAGTTATGTAGAAGGGCGTTTCTGGCTTCATATACACTCACTAAAGTGTTAATAACGCTAAAAATATTATAAGGCTTCCCTAAACAAAGCAATTATTTCTGCCTACTTGCTAAATAAATTAGCGCAAGCCCTGCAAATATAACCGCTATTGATATCCCTAAAACCCCTAAAATAAAAGTCTCTGAAGAACGTTTAGTCACCGTGATTGTATGCGTGTGATGGATTGTATGATGATACGTGTACGTCTGGATTAATGTTTGAGTAATAGTTTTTGTTAGAGTTATTGCCTGCTGAGGAGGGATTGTAGCCAGGGTCTTTAAGCTAACATCAAAATTATTAAGCCAAAAATACTGCTGTTTTGTGGTTATTCCTCTTGAGTATTTAGGAGAGTAAACAGCTAAATCCATGGCTTTTGGCTCAATACTCTCACTGATAGCTTTTTTTATCCTGTTTATCTCTGTTTGATTTTCTAAGGCTGAAGTATTAATTTTTATTTCTTTTACCTTCATAGGTGTTGAGTTACTATAGCCAGTTACTACTACTACTATTTTCCAGAACGGTATGTGCGAGAGATCAAAAAGTAACTTTTTTGATATTTTAGCAATTATTGCATTGTTTTTTATGTCGGTGTTTATCTTAAATGTATAGTTGTTTTGTGTAATTACCGTTCCATTACTATAATACAACACAGACTTACTTCCTAGAGGATAAGGCTCATTACCCCAGCCTGGAACGAGAACTACTGCTAAATGCCATGCATAATCGCTTCTTAAAACAATGTTTAATCCAAAGGTATCTTCTCTAGCAGGAACATTTTTCTCTGTAGTCCTTATGTAAATCTGAATATTTTGTAAGCAGAAGCCATTAGGAGCGTTACACGAGTTACTCCCTAAGTTCCTTAAATACACCTTAAACAATACATAAGAGTTGTTTTGTAATAACTCAAATTTAGCAATATCGTAAATTCCTAGTTTAAAGGTCTTATTACCTTGATACTCGTAATAACCGGGGCCTTTATCGTCACCTAAAGAGTCATTAATGATTAACTTATTAGTTGTTAAGGCATATAGCGGCAAAAAAGTGGTTACAGTGAACCCTAAGAGCAAAGTTATCCCTATCATGATTGTTGAAAAATCCTTGATTCTGTTCATAAACAATATTGCTCCCCCATAATTAGAGATTGTAACTTAAAGAAAAAAAGTCATCTAATTGTCTTAATTAAATTAAGACCGTTATAAAGTATCTCATCATTATTTACCTTGATCATAAGGCTACATAAAAATATTTCATGAATTATAATATCCCTGAATTAATTATGATGATTAGAATAACATGAAATTACATATCACATCTTTATTTTATATTTTGTTGCCTAAATGAGTTGGAATGAGCACTAAAGGTTTAGGGAAGGAAGTGTTCAAGATAGCATGGCCGTTAATTATTAGTGAGTTAGGGGATAGTATTTACTCACTTACAGACACTTACTTCGTGTCTAAGGTAGGCACTAATGCTTTAGCTGCTGTGGGGTTAGGTTCTTACCTCTCTTGGCTGTTTTATGTTGTAGTTGCTGTATTCGCTATGGGCGTGATGGTTTATGTGGCCCAGGCGTATGGGGCTAAGGAATTCTTTAAAGCAAGGACTGGTTTGGGGGAATCTTTAATTTTCTCAATGGTTGTTGCTTCAGGAGTCACTTTAGCAGTTCTACCTTACATAAATGCCCTAATGAACTTGCTGGGCGGTAATAACCCACCAGTTGTTAATTTAGGCACACAATACTTCGCAGTAAGGATTTTGGGACTGCCCTTCATTTCTGCAGTAATGGTTATGGATTCAGGGGTCAGGGCTGCAGGCGCAACCAAATACTCCATGATAGCTAATATTTCGTCGGTAGGACTTAACGCAGTCCTTGACCCATTACTGATATTTGGTTTATTAGGCCTTCCAGCCTTAGGCGTTGCTGGAGCTGCCTTAGCTACAGTCATTGCAATAATTTACATGATTCCATTAGAGATCATTTTTCTCCATAAGCTAAGCCTAGATCCAGCATTAAGCATGTGGCTAGAGCCTATTAAAAGAATTGTAAGATTAGGTGGTCCTGCAGCACTAGAGAGATTTGTTTTTGCTGTCGGGAATAACTTATATATTGCTTTTATTGCTAGATGTGGTTCGGTAGCGCTAGCTGCTCATCAGGTTGGCGTAAGGATTGAGTCATTCATATACATGCCTGGATTCGCTTTCTCGATGGCTGGTGCTGTCTTAGTGGGTCAGAGACTGGGTATTGAGGATGTTGAGGGAGGCAAGAAGTATGCATATGAAGCTATAAGAATGTCACTCATACTCATGAGTTCCTTAGGTGTTTTCATTGCTTTAGCAGGCCCATACATCGCCTCGCCCTTCTCCTCTGGCCCTCAAGTAACGAAGTTAGCTGCCTTATACCTCCTGCTTGCTGGCTTGAGCGAGCCAGGCCTATCTTTAGCTCAGGCTTCCGCAGGAGCCATCAGAGGTGGAGGCAACACCACGACACCAATGTTAGTCAATGTTACAGGACTTTTTCTGCTGAGGGTTCTTCCTTCCGCCATACTTACCGGGATTTTCGGTGTTTTGGGTGCCTGGTTAGCTATGTTCATGGATGTTTGGGTCAGGGGGTTAGTTATGTTTACAATTTTCCACAGAAGGTTCAGTAGATTAGCAAGAAAAATTACTTAAGGACTTAATAATTGATTCGAGGGAAAAACACGTACTAGGATTAACTCGGTAAGAGGCCTTCATCCTCCAGTAAATCAGCAAGTCGGCCCAGACCTAATTCCTCAAGCTTAGCCCTTGTTGGTCTACCATCAATCCATCCCCTAACCTTATAGTAGTCGTCAAGCATTTCGTTAAGCCTAACTACATGACCTTTAGCCGAGCCTTCTGGCATTGGTTCGTTAAGTAGTCTTGGAGGCAATGTATCGTATTTTCTCCCATCACCAAAGCTCAACACGTTGAAGGCTCTCTCAGCATTCCATATTCTCTCGCCAATCTTCCTTAGCTCATCTGGCATGTACTTGAGACCAGTAACTGCCTCAATCATCTCTGGGTAGTCCTCAACCCATATTGGAGCTAGCTGAGTGAATAAGCAAATCACTAGACTATCGGTTACTGCGGTAAC
>JALWQN010000045.1 GCA_027083115.1 Desulfurococcales archaeon | reverse complement strand
AATTAAGTCAATAGCTGAAAAGTATTGCTGAGAATACGAAAGAACTTCAATCCCGCTTATATGGAATTATTAACCAAAATATGACTTCTATTTAATCCGTTACAATTTAGTCCTCTATTTCATGGGAATTACCTAACAAGGATGGATTCATTTTCCTAATATAAGTAACCATTTCCTGCCTGTTAAGAACCATCCATATTTTTCTGTTTATAATTACCTGTATATTCTCACTAAAATATTCTCGTTAGAATACTAATAAATGATTAATGCACGCTGCAAAAACATTGGATGAAACTTAAAATAATATAGTAAGCAATTATTTTAGTATCTTGAGTGCCTTAACCCCCTCAATAAGAAAGAGGATTGCTGCTAAGGCAGTAATTATAATGAGGGCAATTAGGTCTGAGGTAATGTCCTCTTTTATCCTTAGCCTCATGATAGCAGTAAGTAATTCAATCGCTAGTAACCCTATGAAGAAGGCCGAGTATGTAAGGAATCTAGGTACTAACCATTTGCCAAAGAAGAAGTGACCTTTAACGCTTGTCAACTTACTCACTTCGTACCTTCCGTCGGATAACTTACGCACTAAACCAAGCTCCTCCATGTGCTTCAGGTGATAGTAAGCAAGGCTAGGGCTGCTTAGGCCTAAAGCTTTAGTCACTTCCCTTGGTCCGGCCGGTCCCTTACGTAGGAGTAAGACATACACTCTTAAAGCAGTTCCTTCAAGATCCTGATTACCTTCATGAGCTGGCATGAGGTTAACTACCTCTAAACCGAATTAGGGTTCCACTGTTTCAACAGGGGGAATCAGCACTACCTTCTCTCCTAGGTTTTGAATCACTAATTTAGATAGTGATCCAAACCAATATTCACTACCTAAATTATTAAAGCGTACCTTAAGAAAACATACATAATCCATTATTCCCTTAACCTCTAGGTGCTTACCCAAAGCCTTACCCTCAATATCCAGGAAAACATAGCCCCAACCACCCTTATGAATCCATGCATTAAGATCCTCAGCAATAGGTGATGGTAATGGAACAACACCAGAAACAATAACGTAGGCACCCATATCTTCTGGCACCAGATATCTTGTGTCTCTAGGGGGGAAGTAAGCCACACCCTCACTAAATAATAAGTCATTAGAGAAACCATAACCGCCTGTGCCATTGATGACTTTAATAATCTCTAAAGACCCAGCAGGTATTTCTCCGCTCCCCGATACTATGGTGCCGTTCCCAGTCCCATAATATATTCCCTGAGGCAAAGCTACCCTCAACGAACTTAAGGAAAAATAAACATCCTTGTAGGGATTAAATATTTTTAAAACAACTAAGTAGGAAATAAAATGGATCTTATTTGAGCTTGAGTAGCTACTGACGTTAAGTAACCTAAAATAAAAATAAACTAAGCTAACTTCAGGGCTGAAACTAGGGTAAGGCCCTACCCTAGGCCTAAGTAAGAGGAAACCTGACAAGAGACCCGCCAAGAGACCAATCACGAGCATAATACCCAAAGTCCTACGGAGCATCACTAGCCAACCAAACAACCTTAGTAAACAAACATAAAACTCTACTTATTAAACACAGGTGTTCAATAAGTAGAATGAACACATAAAAAAGAAAGCGAAATCATTGCGTCGCATAACTGACATCCTCAAATC
>JALWQN010000044.1 GCA_027083115.1 Desulfurococcales archaeon | reverse complement strand
ATGTAATTAAGGGTGTAATAGGTTCTAAGCCCCCACACATAATGAAACCTGAGGAAGCCAAGCAGGTAATTCCGATTGAAGACCTATTTATTGATATCGGTGCTTCATCAAAAGAAGAAGTTAGTAAGTTAGGCATTGATGTTGGTTCGCCAGTAGTTATTGATCGAGGAGCATCAAGACTGGTTGGTGATGTTGTTACAGGAAGAGCTTTCGACAATAAAGTAGGTGTTGCGGTAATGATTGAGGCCTTTAAATCTATTCAGGATCCTAGCTTCGATGTTTATGCTGTAGCAACTGCTGAGGAAGAAGTTGGTCTTAAGGGAGCTAGGGTAGCTGCTTTTTCCCTAGGTCCAGACGTTGGCTTAGCTTTAGACACGACAATAGCTTCCGACATACCCGGTGTTGATGAATCAAAACATATTACTAAGTTAGGTAAGGGACCCGCGATAAAAGTTATGGATGGAAGATCGGGTTCTGGGTTAATAGCTAGTCCCGCAGTAAGGAAGAAGCTTATTGAGGTTGCTGAGAATTTAGGTATTCCTTACCAGCTCGAGCTCCTTACGGGCGGAACAACAGACGCATCCATAATTCAGTTAACTAAGGAGGGCGTACCCACTGGTGCGGTCTCAATACCTACTAGATACATCCATTCACCTATTGAGACCTTAAATTTAAGTGACGTAATAAACGGTGTTAAATTAGTTAAGGGCTTTACCGAGTCCTTAAGTAAGGAATGGGTAAGTAGAGTTCTTAGGGTTCGGATTAAGTGATCCCAATAATTTTTCTGATGTCTTCCTCCCTAATTACTCCTGAGCCTGTGTCTGAAGGTATTACTTCAATAATTAGGTCAGGCCTTAATAAACTCACTAATTCCTTACTAAGTAAATTAGAGATTGACGTAGCTCCACTTAAGTAGTTACTAACTTTATTCCTTCTGTAAATTAGTGCCTTCCCCGGAGCAACAATGATTAATGAATCAATAATATTAGCCAAAGATAAGACAGGCAGTATTGCGTCATTGAAGGATTCAATTAGTACATAGTCGTTCCTTGAAAGCATTTCTCTAATAAGCGAATTAATATAGTTCCCTATCTCCTCACTAGTTAATTTGTTTATTAGCCAATCAGTAGATATGAGCTCATAACTACCTAATCTCCTCACTAAGTTAATAATTTCTGTTTTAAGAAATTTTGGAACTTTATTCAGGTTTTTCTCTATTATGAAATACTTCCTTCCATAGAAGGAAATTCTAGCCAGAACCGCCTGCATTATGCTGGAACTCAATGCCTCCATATATAAGGTAACAGTTGGGTAAGTGTTTATGTCAGGAGGTGCTGTAAGAATATCGATAGGGTTTTGCTCGTCAACTTTTTTGATGAGACCCTCTCTCAAGTAATTAAGTACATCCTCACCAACTAAGACACCTAAGGAAGCAGACTCAGTTAACGAGATATGCTGGAACCAAGCGCTGTGGGCAGCAACAGGCTTACTAACACTTACTGAGTATCCTAAAGACCTTAAGGATTTAGCCAAGGATGTAGTGAAGTATGTCTTACCCGAGTCCTGAGGAAGCAAGCCAGAAATAACTATTGCTTTGCCACTCAATGTTTCTCCCTGAAACAAAAGGTTTGAGGATTCTTTTAGGTTTACCTTTTTGGGGTAGAGAAAACATGATTTTAATATTGAGAGCCTATAATTTGGCGCTTGCTGTCTCCGACACTATGTTGTGTAAGGGCAATGCCTTCTTAGCTTAAGGATTTCTGCCACACCAGCTACCGTCACTCCATAGACTATGAATTCTTTCCTATATTTATTGACCCAGTCAAAAACATTCCAGAAAGTAGAGTTGATCAGTGAGCTTCCCGTAGATATCACTAAGTCAACAGACTTAATTAGTTCCTCATTTAGGGTGTGGTCTCGAACAACTACCTTACCAACCTTTTTACCTATGTTCCTGGGATCCATATCTGTTACGTAGAGTGTGCTCAAGTTGTGTGCTAGGGTCTTAACAAATCCTGGCTGGTAACCTATTAATAATGTGGGTACATCTCCGTAAAAAGAAAGGATCTCCTGAAGTAAGTCCTTACCGCAGATTTCGGGTATCTTACCTCTGCAGTGAATGGTTCCTTTGATCAGTCCGAAGTATCGCATTATGGCGTTAAGGGCGCAATAGAAGGCCGATCTTTCGGGTATACTGCTTAACCTGGAGTTAATGACTTCATCAACACTTACTTTACCTTCATATGGCATGGAAGTAAAGACATGGGCCTTTGAGTTCCTGAATTTGCATTCCATAATTACTTCTTTCCCTCTAACTATCGGGTATTCTTCATTAGGCAGGTTAAACCATTTTGGAGGAACTACCTTAAGCTCTAATGAAACCCTAGATTCCTGGGTATCTTCCATCTTTCCCGGGTGAGACTCAATGATTTCATTCAGCCTTATTCCCCTTGCTTTGAGAAGTTCCTTAAGATACGTACGAATTAATTCATCCCAGTTCGTCGTAAGTCCTAAAGCCTTAACGGCGTTTAAGATTAAGCTGTATCCTGATTTATTAAGCACCTCAATCACCCAGAGGTATGCCGTAAGTTATCTTAAGTTTTACTGTCTCTCCTTTCCTGACTGGTGCTGGTGTAGTTAAATAAATCCTTAGGTCCCGATTACCTTCTAAATTAATTGTTGCTCTATAGTAATGGCCGGAGCGATAGACGGACTCAATAACCCCAGTAATAGATCCCTTCCTGCATATCTTAACTGAGTCTGGAAGTACGATAATTTTTCTTGCTTGCATTTCTTTGGGTACTTCAGCCAAAGGTATTGATGAATCACCGATTAGTGCTTTGGCCAATCCGTCTTCAGTAATGATTTCATCAACATGGAGTGTAGTTCCTAGCCAGTACCTTATGCATTCAGGGAGTTTGTTGGTATCTAACTGACTCAATTTTCCGGAATAAATTAATTTTCCCATCCAGAGAACGTGGAGGAAGTCAGCATTAACTAATGATGTCCTGGTGGAGTGACTCACCAGAATAATTGTTTTTCTGTAGTGTCTTAGGAGCATCATGATGTCTTGCTTGATTAGTTCAGAAACTTCAGCGTCAAGACCTGTGAAGGGTTCATCAAGCATTATTAATTCAGGATTTATTGCTAAAGCCCTGGCTAAAGCTACCTTACGTGCTTCCCCGCCACTTAATCTAGCAGGATAACGGTCAAGTATATCCGTGATTCTTAAGGACTCAGCTAAGTTTCTAACAACTCCTTTCACTTCTTTCTCTAAGTAACCCCTTGCCCTAAGGCCAAAAGCAATATTATCATACACCTTCATGTTCTTGAATAATGAGTTCCTTTGAGGAACGTAAGCAATACTTCTCTCATATGGAGGGACATCGTCAACCTGCCTGCCATCAAATAATACATGACCGAAATATTTTTCTAATCCAGCAATCACTCTAAGTAATGTTGTTTTGCCGGCTCCATTAGGCCCTAGCAAAACAGATAACTTCCCTTCAGGAAAAACATCTGTTACTCTCCTTAATGCATAGTTACTTACATCCCTGAGCCGTACCTCAACCAATCCTCACCACCAAACCACTTAGTTGTTAGCCTAGACTCTAGTTTATCTAGAACTTGAATTATCCCTAAAGTCGTTAATGCAAGAACAGATATCACAGCAAGCAGTTTAGAGACCTCTAAGGTCTCCGAATAAATTATAGCTAAATAACCCAGCCCTGAGGAGAGAGCAACCATCTCAGTAACAAAAACTGTTTTCCAAGCCATTACCGCCTCACTCTTTATTAGGGGCATAATCTTCAGCACTATTTGAGGGATAATTAATTTCTTGAATATTAACGTGGGCTTAGCTCCTAAACTCAGAGCAGCCTCCACCTCATCACTATTTAAAGTCCTTAAGGCATTAATGGTTCCGTAAAGTACTGGAGGGAAAGAACACAGGAAGGAAGCAATTACGGGCAATTCAAACGGCTTAATACCCACCCATACTATTAAGAGGGGTATCCAAGCTACAGAAGGCACCACAAAAAAGATTGTAGCTATTGGTTGGAGGTAATCCTGTCCTTGCTTAACTGACGATAGAATACCTAGACCTATCCCGGCAACTAGGCCTGTAGCAAAGCCAGTGAGGGCTCTAGTAGCGGTAAGCAAGTAATTAGTTCCTAAAGCCCAATAAAGCTTGGGAAGGGCAAGGGCTAAAGCAACTTCGGAGGGTGGCGGATAAAGCGGGTTATTAATGATTCTAGCAGTGAGTTCCCAAATAATCAGGAAAAACGTTAAGGAAATTACTGTTTTATTTTTCCTCAACTTCCGCTACCCCAAATGAATTCAGTATCTATAATTTCCGTTGCATTCAACTTATGATGAAGTAGGCCATGATCGTACATGAAGTTTATATATTCTTGGATTTCCTTAAGGTCTATTGTGGTGTTCCACTCAAGCATATGTATGGATTTGTTAGCTACTTGTGGAGGTATGCCTAAAGCCCAAGAGTCCGCGTTAATTGCTTCAGTAATATTGGTTCTGATTATGTGTATTCCCTGGTAAGTAACGTTAAGTAATTCCCTCACGAGTTGAGGGTTTTTCTTGATTAGGTCTGTGCTGACCACAACAAAGCTTCCTGGCATGTGTGGCCATATTTGTTTAGCAGTTAATAAGAACTTCATTCCTTTATATGCTGCTACGGTTGCGTAGTGCTCTGGTAGGAAAGCGGCATAAGCCCTCCCACTCAATAAGGCAGCAAGAATGTTTTGGGGCTTCATGAATCTGACTGTGCCAAACTTGATTCCGTATTTCTCTTCAGCCTTGAGTAGCAGTAGGTAGGCTGGACTTCCTTTGCCTGGGGTGTATACTGTGCTGCCATTTAAGCCATATACACTCCTTATTTCGGAGGGATTAACCACTAACTCATAGCCGTAATTATGGTATTTTCCGATAATCTTTATAGGTATGCCTTTATCTAATATCAATAGTATAGGGCCTAGGCATGCCCAACCAACCTTCACATCTCCTCTAGCAAGGGCTGCAGCAAGCTCTAAACCTGTCCTGAACTTGAACACTTTCCCTATTTCTACATCTTGAGACCTGAATAAGTGACTCTTTAAGCCAATCCATACGGGTGTTGCGTGAGTATTGAACTCAACACCTATGGAAATATGATTACTTGCTGTCATTCCTGAAGTGAAGTAAGCATAGCTAACATAACTAATAATTAGTAAGGAAACAGCGACACCAGCAACTAATTGCTTATTCAAGCTTTCCCCTAGCTGAAATAAAATTATTTACAATTAAACATTTACGGAAACAAAAATGATTACATATAAGAAGTTTATATATTATTTCGGCAGGTTCTTCGAGAAAACCCTATAAGAATTTTTCCACGCTATTTTTTCTATGTCATTCTTGCTTAATCCTGAATCTCTTAGCTCATGAAGTAAGCTCTGAATTTTCGATGCGTTTTCAAGACCTTCAGGCAATCTAGAAACACCTAAATAATCGGTGCCTATGGCCGCATGATTTACTCCAGCAACCTCAACAAAATGAAGTATATGCTTAACGACATCCTTAATTCCTGCCTTACCTTCATGATTCAGGAACTCAGGAACAAAGGAAATGCCCACAACTCCGTCATTAGAAACTAGGTAGTCAAGAATGTCGTCCCTAACGTTCCTAACATGGTTATTGAGTTTGTAGGATGCTGTGTGAGAGATTATTACTGGCTTGCTAGACTTATTAAGCACGTCCTTCATTGTTTTGTGCGATGCGTGGGCTAGATCTACCGTTACTCCTAAGTCATTAGCCAGTCTAATTAGTTTCTCTCCAGACTTAGTTAGTCCGTAATCGTATCCTGACGTGCAAGAAGCTGCGAATCCGTTCTCAATATTCCAGGTAAGCCCGAGCAAACGAAGACCCATCCTGAAGTAAGGTATTAGGTCTTCTGGTTCCATTAATGGGTAGCTTCCTTCCATGCCTAAGATAAAACCTAGTTTACCTTCTGGTAAATCAAGTTCATCTTTCCTGACAATCAGATTAACTATATCGCTGAAGCCCTGAATTACTGTTTCTATAGCTTTCAGCTCCTCTACGGATATGCATCTAGAGCACCCGAAGGTAATTCTTGGCTTACCAGTTAAGGGGTCTGTAAAGGTAGTTCCTGGAAATATTGCTGAAACAAGCCATCCGTAACCACCAGCTAAAGCATTACTTAAGTCTAGTTGAGCCCTCTCGCCAGCATCCTTAAATCCTTTCTCCCTAAAAACCTCGTAATTAAGGAGGGCTGAGCCAACATCTACATGAAGGTCAAATACCCTCGAAATTATCACTTAATGCACCTAACAATAAATCATGAGCCAGAATATTAACTATTTACCAGTTAGGTAAATTAGGCATTAATCCATTAATTAAATCTATTTAGCTTTATCTTGCTAAGATAGTTCTCAGCCAGCCGAACAAACTCTTCAGTCCTGCCTTCCTTCAGCAATTTAAATACTTTACCTCCAGGAACCTTCTCACCTATCACTGACTCAACATGTAAAGCAACAATATTGTCGAAAAAGTCAAGATCCTCTTCTCCCTCAAGTATTGCTGCTAACATGCCATATACTCTCAACGGGTTTTGAAGAATTTCTTTTGCAACTTCCTTTAACCTTATTTTTAAGGAATTATAGAGTCCAGGAGCCAAATCAAGCATGATTTCTGAAATAAATTCATGTATTATTTTCTCCCTATTTATGGGCTTTCCGTACTCAACTCCAGAAACGCTAGCTCCAAACAGCTAAATCACCTCTGTAGTTATTCTTGTTAAATGAATACTTTAAAAAAGGGTCAAGATAAAACTTAGTTTTTAGTCACAGCCCTTTATTAATCTTTTTGAATATCAATTAAGCTGGAGATTTAATTGACAGCAATTATTTCTTTCTACGTGGTCCCTTTGAGGGAGGAAGGTGATGGAAGTGTTTCAGAACTTATCGCTCAATCAGTTAAGGTAATAG
>JALWQN010000043.1 GCA_027083115.1 Desulfurococcales archaeon | reverse complement strand
AGATAAGAGAATAACCACTCATGTCGGCCTTACAGCCAGGGCATTCGGGGCATCCGGCTTCCTCATAGCTGATGTTAAGGACAAGAAAATAGTGGAGAAGATTAAGGACGTTACCGGTAGGTGGGGAGGTAAGGAATTCCTTGTTGATGACGGCATACCCAGTATCAAGTACATTAAGGGCTGGAGAGCTAGCGGTGGTTTGGTGATTCACTTAACGATGTATGGCCTACATATTGATCAAGTGATTAACGAAATAAGGAACTCAAGAAAGAATTTATTAGTTGTTGTTGGTGCATCTAAAGTACCTAGAGTAATTTATGAGTTAGCTGACTATAACGTAGCTATAGGTAATCAACCCCATTCCGAAGTGGCTGCTCTCGCCGTATTTCTTGATAGGCTATTTGAGGGTAAAGAACTACACTTTATTTTCCCTGATGCCAAATTATGTATAGTTCCGAGCGCGAAGGAAAAGAAGGTGATTGAGTGTGGGGAGAGGAAGTAGCTTGAAGGACCTTTACGCTTTCATAGAGGAGTACACAGGCCCTGCAGGGGGTGAGGTGTTTAAGGTGCTCTCAAAGAGCACTAAGGAACTGCTGGATGAAGACATCGTTAAGAAGACAGGCATAGATGAGCAGGAAGTGAGGAGAGTTCTTTATGAACTCCATAATATCGGATTAGTTACCTACAAGAAAATGCGGAACCCCAACGACAACAGATACATTTATTACTGGAGGGTAGACGCAACAAGAATTAATCATGTCTTGCTAAAGAGAAAGAAGGCCGTGCTAGAGAAACTTAAGGAAAGGCTTCAGTATGAAGAAAGCAATAGCTTCTTCGTATGCCCTGTTGATGGAGTCAGATTAACATATGATGAGGCACTAGAGAACGACTTCAGATGCCCTAGGTGCGGGAGCGAGCTAGTTACGGATGACAACTCAGAAACTATAGAGAAGTTGAGGAAGATAATCAGTGAGTTAGAAGAGGAAATAAAGCGTGAGGAGGAACTCATTAAGCACAGTTGATTTATTTGCTGGTGGAGGCGGTTTCTCAAGAGGTTTTGAGGAAGCTGGTTACAGAATAATTGCGGCAGTAGATAACGATAGGGCCGCAGCAATCACTTACGTAGCTAACTTCCCTAAAACAATAACTCTTGCTGAGGACCTAAGAAAAATCGCTTGCTCAGACCTTAAGAAAATACTTAAGGAGGAAATAAGTGTTCTGATAGGTTCCCCTCCCTGCGAACCCTATACAGGAGCTAACCCCAACAGAAGGAAGGAACCCCTAAAGAGACTATATGAAGATCCTGAAGGCAGGCTTGTTCTAGAATTCATAAGGTTCGTTGATTGCTTACAGCCTGAAGTGTTTATTATGGAGAATGTGCCAGCATTAATTGATGATGGATTAAAGGATGCCTTAACTCACGAATTCAGGACGGCAGGTTATGAAACCTTCTTCAATATCTTAAGGGCTGAGGATTATGGAACACCCTCACATAGGGTGAGGGTGTTCGTATCTAACATTAAACTGGTCCCGAAAAAGAAGGAAAGAAGAGTTAGCGTTAAGGAAGCGTTAAGTGATTTACCACCACCCTCCCCAGATCCTGTAATACCTAATCATGACCCCCCTCCAAACCTCAGTAAAGGCAAGCTTAAGAGGGCTGCGAGAACGAAATGGGGGGCCTCCGTAATTAGGTTTGAGGGGGCCGGAGGTAAGCTAATACCTAATTTAATTAGGCTTCATCCAAGGAAGGTAGCTCCTACCGTACTAGGTTCCTCAAGATTTATTCACCCCTACGAGAACAGGTTACTTACGGTTAGGGAGCAAGCTAGACTCATGGGTTTTCCGGACCACCACATTTTTTATGGGGGTAAGGATCAGCAATACAATCAGGTTGGTGAGGCAGTGCCTCCCCCACTCGCAAGAGCTATAGCCGAGTACGTTAAAACTTTTTTAGGTGGGTAGTGTTGGAGATCCTCATAGCACTAAATAATGTGTCATCACATCAACGCCTGCTTGATGCAGTTAAAGTAGTTCTCTCTTCAAGCAACCCCTGCGTTAAAGCATTCGTGGTCACTAGGGCTTCAGGTATGGCTGCGCAAGCCGGAATTCCCGAAGCAACCAAGCTATCATATAGGGCAGGTAAACCGTTAATTGTTCTCCCTACATTAAGGGACGCAGTAGAACTCCTTAAGCCAAGTAAGGTCTTAATTCACTTCGAGAGCGAGGACTCAGTGGTGTTCAGTGAGGCCCTAATTACTTCAGAAAATAGGGTTATGTTTGTGGCTGAAGGAAGTGATGGAGGGTACTTAAGGTCGGACTTAGGTCTGGGTGAGTTAGTGAGGTTCCCTGGCTTCAGAAATCAGTTGCCTCCCTCGGCATCAATAGCTCTCTTTCTCTTAGGGATTTCAGGAAGGCCTCGAGCACAATAACCGGGTTAAGAGAAAGTGTACCTTAAATCCATATAATTAATATACCTGTAATGCACTTAATTATTAAGTTGATTTATTGTGGATAATTACGATAGGAATCACAGATCAGGTATAGACATAGTTGTCAGCATCCTGGAGTTTGTTGATAATAGAGGAGCTTCCTTAAAGACACACATACTTTATGGGGCTAACTTAAACTCAAGAAGTCTTGAGAAGTACTTGACGCAACTGATTACTGCAGGCTTACTCATGAAGTCTGTGGATGAAGGTAAGGAAAAATACTTAATTACTGTTAGAGGCCGTCTTTTCCTTCAGCACTTGGGGAGGGCACTTAATCTACTCCGAAGCAAGAAGGAAGCGGCTGTTAGTGAGAGCCTTAAGAAGAAAATCAAGAGCATTAAGGAAGCAGTGAAGGTTAGGGAGGGGCTAGTGTATAGGGGGAGTTCAGGAGTACATTACTTACTGCCTATAGCTTTCTTGATAGAGCACGGTAACGGCGATAAGATCGCGGGCATTATGGAAATAATAAATTCTGAAATGACTCCTAAGGAAGCCATAAGCGTTATTGGGTGGGTATGGATAATCTCGAAAGACCTGAAAGTGCCTGCATTAATTCTAGTTTCAGAAAACCATATAAGGACAGTGAGGAACATCACGGAATTCTTAGGGAATGGTGAAGGAGGAATAATCCTAATTAAGTACGAAGAGTATGAATCTCCTGAGGCAATATCTAGAAAAATTATTGACAAAATACTAAATACTATTGATAATAAAATGTAAGTTTTTTACATATAAAAAATTCATAGATATTCTACATATCTTATGTATATATGTTTAATGCATAACCCTTTATATATATAAAAAGAAATTACCTAACGTAGGTAAAAAATATGAATAGAAGCAGAATATATAGCCTAACAGCACTAGCTCTGATAGTAGCTTCAGTTGGTGCAGCATCAGCTATGTGGTACCAATCACTAAGGGTGAACGTAACTGTTCATACAGGCGACGTATCAGTTAAGTGGGTTAATTGGTCATGCAGCGATACAGGACCAGATCCGCAAACACCTGACACAGTATTCCATAATGAGGAAGGTAAGGACGTAGCTCAATGTATAATTCAGCCAGAAATAACTGACGATAATGGTAACGTGATAAAGCTAAACGTCACAATAGTTAACGCCTATCCAGGATATCATGCAGATGCAGCTTTAGTTGTTCAGAACTCAGGCACTATACCTGTTAAGCTCTACACACACTCAATAACTGGCGTTGATGAAGATGCGTTAGCAGTATCTCTAGGATTACCTGAAACAACACAGATACATCCTGGAGAAAACGGTACTATACATCTGTTGATTGACGTGTTACAGACAGCTGAGCAAGGCTCTACATACACCTTCGAAGTGAACTTGACGTACGCCCAGTGGAATGAAGTCACTGGACAGTAACGCTAACTCACTGTGTTAAGGGGTATTTAGAATGAATAAGACATACAGAGCTTTAGCACTCGGTGTTCTGGCAGTAATGCTGGTTGTTGGTATTTCAGCTATGTGGGCGAACTCATTAAGAACTAACGTCACAGTGAAGACTGGCGAAGTTCACATAAGGTTTGACTATCCTCCAATATATCTTGATGCTTGCGGACTACCTCCAGGTTATGGAGCGTCTGGAGGCTACGACTATAATGCCAGCACCTTCCCTGCAAGAGGTGGTGTACAGTTAGCAGCTCCTGAAGGTAAAGACGTTGGTTGCACAGATGTACAGTTAAGTGATACCGATAATGATGGAGACTACGACACGATGAACATAACGATACATAATGCGTACCCATGGTACTACACTCACGTAGCTTGGAGCGTCACTAATGACGGAACAATACCGGTCAAGATCTGGAGAATAATAATCACGACAATTAATGGGAACCAAACATACTATGAAGTTAACGCAGCTGGCGTTGAGGACGGAGCATATCTAGACTTAAATGGTGACGGAATTGCAGATGTAAGGATGTGGTGGGGAGACAACTTCGGTGTCCAGATGCATCCTAATGTGTCGCTCGACATGAGCTTAGATATAGTGATATTGCAGGAAGCTCCGCAGAATGCTGATCTATCCTTCAGCATAACGCTGCAGGCGGTTCAATGGAACGAATATTCAGTTCCGTCTCCAGAGTAACTGAAGTAAAAAGCTAATCTAAACTAAACAAATACTTTATTTTTATTCTCACCAAAAAGAAATTATCTAATTAAACAAAACATACCTGAAAATTCTTATCATAGCAATCAGAAAATGTATCTTACGTACATATGCCTTATATACTAACTTCACGAAGTAAGTTAGAGAGTAGGAAGAAGTGTTTAATTCTATAGTATTCAAACATGATGTTTCAGGTGACAGAACGTTCCTTCTTAAGGGCTTCGCTGCCTTAGCGCTTGTTGCTGTTAATTTTATGCTAACTCTCTTTCTGAAACCTACAGGCATGATGGCTTATGTGCTGCCTTCAGTGATTTGGTTAATCATCTTTTCAATACTGTGGACAGATGTTTCGGAAGAAAGATCACTTACATCTAAACTGTTGACCCTAATGCCTATAGTGGTTGCTGTAGGTGTAGGTATTGACTTAATTGAGGGCTTAATAGTAGGTTACGGAATGAATATAGCTGTAGTTTATCCTGTGAACATAGTAGTTAATTTACTTAGGGTCGTGCCTTTCGTTTTAGGTGTGGAGTCCTTCAGGTACTACGCGATCAAGAGATTAGGTAGGTCTGTTCCGTGGGTATCCTTAATTGGGTTTGCCTTCACTTTCCTCTACATTTCTCCCTTCATGTTTCAGGGATTAAGTGGTGCAGGTGGCTTAACTGACTTTGCTTTAAGGGTCTTCACTCCTTTACTGGCTACGAATTTCTTAGTGACTCAAGTATCGGCTTGGGGAGGTGTAAAACCAGCAGCAGCTTACTCACTACTTACTTACATATATGTGTATATGACCCCCATCCTACCTAATACACCATGGTATCTGAAGCCAATATTCGCTATAGTTGGTCCTCTGATACAGCTTGCCATTATCTCCGCAAGCATACCTAATAAGCCATTAAGAGGATTTCGTGTAAGGAGGTTTCATAGAGCAAGTGATAGGAGAAGCTTCCTCGGGTTATTACTCATTGGTTTTGCCCTACTTGGTTTCATTTCCCTCGGAGGTAGGTTTATGGTTGTGATTAGCGGAAGCATGACGCCAACGGTAAACTTAGGTGACGTAGCAATAGTTACTCCAACAAAGCAGGTTTCTGTCGGTGACATCATAGCGTTTAAGGGACCTTCAGGACCCATACTTCATAGGGTTATAGGTGTGGATAATGAGGAAGGGCTTAAGTACATAACTAAGGGAGACGCTAACAACATCCCAGACCCATTCATGACTGAACCCAAAAACGTGATTGGGAAACTATGGCTTAGGATCCCTTACTTGGGTTTACCGCTGGTTTATGGTGCTGAGGTATTAGGCGGATTCCTTAACTTAATGACTGCCCTAGTGATCACGACCTTCTTCCTGTACTTTGCAGCAATATCTAGGAAAGAGGTGTAAATGCATGAATAAATCTGATCCGCATAAAATATATGGCGGGAAATACTTCAAGTTAGCTGTGATTTCTGCATTATCTGCCTTACTAATAGCTTCATTAGCTCTCGGCTTCATTGCGTACAGCACTGAAGCCGTAATGAAGGAGGAAGTAGTGACTTCAGAAATCAATCAAATAGGTGATTACTCCTACAGAGCTTATGTGTCGCCAGCACTAATCTACGGGAACAGGACGGTAATTAATGTTGGTGAACCAATATACCTTAAGTTACTTAGGGGGTTAAACATCACCTTCACTTACTCAATTAAGTCGCCTCAAGGCATTAAGGAAATTAACGGGTTAATCAAGCCATCCATAACGCTTTCATCACTGTCTTGGAGGAGAACCTACCGAATTTATGACGCAATAAAGCTGAACGAAACATCAGCAAAGATTAACTTCAGCCTTAACTTCACTAAAATCTTGAGTGAGGTTGCAAAGATAGAGAGTGAAATAGGTATTAAGTCAGGAGGTTTCAACATAACCGTAAGACCCGCGATAGGGGCTAAAGCCACCTTAGGGAACGACAGGACCTACTACCAGAGCTTCATCCCTACGTTAGTGATTAGGGTGAGAGGAGGTAACCCACTTCTTCAAGTAAGTAGCTGAAGTAACGTGAGGAACTACGCAGATAAGAAAGTTGCTGAATACCCCGTAAACATAACTTACTTAGGACTCAAGATCCCGGTAGATTTTGCCCGTAAGTCATCACTGATCTCCTCAGCAATCCTAGCCCCGGCCTTAGGGGCTGTGTTGCTGAAGTCCATGAAGAAGAAAGACAAAGACGAATTAACTGAGATAATGGATAAGTACAGGGACTTAATAGTTGAGGGTAAAGTGAAGCTAAATCCCGCCCAAACAACCATCCGTGTTAAGAACTTCAAGGAATTAGTAAACATATCTGAGAGAGAGCAAAGAACCATAGTAAAGGATGAAAGAACACTCTACATCATTGAACCAAATAACGTCTACTACTATGAAGTAACT
>JALWQN010000042.1 GCA_027083115.1 Desulfurococcales archaeon | reverse complement strand
TTGTTCTTCTGTTTCCCTCCAAAGAAGGAAATAAAGTAAGTGTTTCATCCTCAGCGTAATTCAGGAAAAACTTAACTGGAAGCAATTTTTTCAGGGCTCCTTGATTAGTTACTGGCTAAAAAATTTATTAAATGTTGTAAAAAATTCAGATGGGTTGATGAATCACGGCAGTAATTTTTGGTAGTGAGTCCAGTGAAGACAGTGTTGTTAGTAGCTCTAACAGGCGGTTCAGAGTCTCGGTCATTGTTGAGAGATGTAAAGAATGCGGGATATGTATTAATTTATGCCCAACTAGTGTCTTAAGCAAGGGCAATGATGTGAATAGCAGAGGTTATAGGTACACTATACCTACAAACATTAAGGCATGCATAGGTTGCCAGCTATGTGAGATTAACTGTCCTGAGTTCGCTATATTCGTTACTAAGGAGGGCAAGGAATGAGGACCGAATTCATAACCACTAATATAGCTATTGCAGAAGGAGCGATTATGGCTGGCATGAAGTTTTATGCGGGTTACCCCATAACGCCGGCTTCGGATCTTTTCGAGTACTTGGCTGAACGCCTGCCTCAAGCAGGAGGTTTAACTGTTCAATTTGAGGACGAAATAGCTTCTATAAATGCTGTTATTGGGGCTTCCTGGGCTGGGGCCAAATCTATGACCGCAACTTCCGGACCAGGTTTCTCATTAATGGTTGAGGGACTAGGTTTCGCCATAATTACTGAAACGCCGTTAGTAGTTGTGGATATTATGAGGGCTGGCCCCTCAACCGGAGTACCGACGAAAGCGACCCAAAGTGATGTTTATCAGGTGAGATTTGCTCCCCACGGAATTTACTCTATTCCAGTCTTGATTCCTTGGTCAGCTCAGGAAGGATTCGACTTAGCGATTCGAGCCTTTAATATAGCTGAAGCACTGAGAACGCCAGTGATTATCCTGTCTGATGCAGTTCTTGCTCATGCTTGGGAGAAGGTTAGAATAAAGGATTTGACCGAGATTAAAGTCATTGATAGAGAAATGCCTCAATTAAAAAACAAGAACTCATGGTTAAATCAAAAAAGTGATTTGGTTCCCCCCATGAAAGTATTTGGTAGGGGTTATGGAGCTAAAGTGGAGTCTCTAATACATGATGAAAGAGGGTGGTACATACCCAATAACGAAACTTATAGAAAGCTAGTTTGGAGACTTGTACGTAAGATAGAGGATAAAGCGCGTTTCTTGTGGGATAGCGTAACTTACTTAACTGAGGATTCTGATTACCTAGTCTATGCTTACGGGTCAGTAGCTAGGCCAGCATATGCTGCCGTAAAGGAATTAAGAAAGGAAAGCATAAGGATAGGTTTATTCAGGCCAAGGACATTATGGCCTTTCGATTACTTTAACCTTAAGAAAGCGTCAATGAAAGTTAAGAAGGTATTTGTTGTTGAGAATAATGAAGGCAAAATCTTTAGGGAGGTGCAGCGTCATCTTAGAGGCAAGGAAGTGATTCCGCTCCCTTTAATTGATTTAGAGGTTCCTCCGCCAGAAGACATAGTTGATTCAATTAGGGAGTGGTTATGATGGGGAATAAGTTAAGGCACCCATTAAGCAAGTATCTGCTGGAAGATAGATTACCTCATTCCTGGTGCCCCGGCTGCGGCATAGGGATTGCTTTGGGTTCAATACTTAGAGCTATAGACAAGAAGGTGAAGGAGGGAGCGATTGACTACAATAAACTTGTGTTAGTGACTGGAATAGGTTGCTCTGCCAGGGCTGCCTTCTACGTGCGGTTTGATTCGGCCCACACAATCCACGGGAGAGCAATACCTTTCGCCTCAGGCGTGAAGTTAGCGAACCCCTCATTAACTGTCCTAGTTTTTGGTGGTGATGGGGATATAGCAGGTATTGGAGGTAATCACTTGATTCATGCAGCTAGGAGAAATATGGATTTGTTGGTCTTCATGATAACTAACTTTGTTTATGCGATGACTGGAGGTCAGGTAGCGCCTACTACACCTACAGGGCTTTACACAACCACTACCCCTAAGGGCAACCCAGAAAGACCGCTTAACGCCATTAAATTGGTAGCTTCACAGAATCCTAACTATGTAGCTAGAGCTTCAGCAACGCATCCTGCGTTGATTGAGCAATACACATATAAAGCCTTAAATATGGAGGGCTTCAGATTCATTGAGATTATCTCGATGTGTCCAGAGGTTTTTGGAAGACACATAGGGTTTAATGATCCTGTAACACTATATAAGACTCTTAAGAGCAAAAGCATTGTTAAAGATAAGCCTTCGTTAGACGAGTCTGATTATGACTGGAATCATGGGTGGATTTTAGGGGAGTATGTGCTCAGGCGTAATCCTGGTTACTTGACAACCCTAAGGAGGTATGAGGGTTGAGGAAAGAGTTTTTGGCTGCTGGAAGAGGAGGTCAAGGAATTCTTCTTTTAGGCCATGTATTAGGTCATGCGGTAGCCAAATACACTAAGTTTTACGTGACTGTTACTGAATCCTATGATGCTGAAACACGAGGGGGGGATTCAAAAATAGATTTTATAATAGCTGACAAACCTGAAGAGCTGGATTACTTTAAGGTAAGGAATTCTGATGTAGCTCTCTTTATGTACCCAGAACAGCTGGTTAAGTACGAGCGCCTCGTTAAGGACAATGCGATAGTTTTTATTGATAATTATTTTATAAAGGAAGTAAGGGCTAACCGTAAGTGGTTAATTAAGGAAGCACCATATACCCAGATAGCTGAGGAAAAGATAGGGACGCATGTTGTCGCTAACATGATTGCTTTGGGGCACATAATTAAGGTAACCAAGTTAGTTCCTGTAGAAGCCATCATTAAGTCTATAAAGGAAGTCGTAAGGAAGAAATGGATATATATAGATATAAAGGCTTTCCAGAAAGGCTTAACACTATGATCGAATTGGAAAGTACTTACTTAAAGAGCTAATCAGTAGGGTCCGTTCATTTACTGACAAACTTATTATCTGAAAATCAGTACTTAATTAATGAGGTCGCTATCTGTAGGGAAATTCCAACAATAGCGATACCGGTGAAGAAACATGATATGGAGGAGCAATGGTTTCCTAAAGTGCCCTAAATGCGGGGGTAGGCTGACTTACTATGTGGAGAGTGAAGGGAGTGATGGAATGAGAATAACTAGGTACGTATTAAGATGTAAGTCCTGCGGTTACAGGAAGGTGCTTCAGGAAGTCATGATAAAGAAAACCCCTGAGGGGGTAATTATTTCAATACCTAAAAAGAAATAATTTTTCCTTAAATTCAATGAACTAAAAGAGAATCAATAACTTCTGCCAGAGTGAATAAATGAGGTAACGGCATCAACATTGCTAGGCCCCCAAACCTGAAGCTCCCTACCTGATTAACAACTTCTTTATTGCCTCCTGAATCCATGTATGTCTTAATGAAAGCCTTAATAGTTTCCTTATATTTTACTGGGTCGAGGAAGTAGCTGTAAGCCATGAAGAAAGCAGTCAGCATAAGATCCCATGCTTTATGATGGAGCTTACCAGTAGTTATGGATTGTTCCGCATCAATTATATAGAGATCATTGCCTGAGACGATAAAGTTTGTTGGTTTAACATCACCTAATGCTCTATCAGAGCTATGTATTTCGGCTAGAGCAACAGCCAAATGCCTCAAATGATTCAAGTAATCAAGGAATTTACCCTCTACGTACTCACGAACTATTATTAGGTCCTTAGTGTTTGCCTCTATGATCTCAGGCGTTCTAAATTCTTTCCACCCTGTTCTGAAGAAGTTAAGTTCTCTTTCAAATCTAACTTTAGGTAATAAAGTAAATGGATAATTGGCTCTGAAAGCTATTGCGGGAGGTATCCATTTAATAAAACCCACTTCTTTCATGAATCTCTTAATAACGAGTTTCTTACCTCCCTCTTCCTTAATTTCTGCTTGTGTCACCAGCTTATCCAGGCTGGGGATACTAGGCATTAAGGCTCTCAAGTATTTCATTAGTTCATTAAATCTTTCTGAAGCACTCATAACTTCACTAACCGACAAATTACTGACTTAGGGGATATTAACTCTCTCACCTTTTCTCTTTAATTAAGAATGAAGGATTGATGAAAGCAACAAAATTAGTCATATTAGGAAGCCCATCCTTTCCACTCAATTACTGAATTGCCTAGTTTCCTTAATTTATTAACCCATTCTAGGGAATGGTATTGCTTAAATAATTCCGTAAGCCTACCTTCATCTGCTTTCTGAGAGACTACAGGATCCAGAGGTAGTTCAGCCAATATATTAACGTCTAACTCACCAACATCGCCAAATACTTTAGTTACGTACCCGCAATTTGGGCATTTAAAGTAGGCCATATTAACTACAGCACCAATAATTCCGACCCCTACGGCCTTAGCGAAGTTCTTAGCTTTCTTGACTATATGTGTTACCATCCTTCCGGGAGTTAGTACTAACAAAGCACCCATATTTCTATGGCTTAAGTATCTGGCTATAGTCTGTGGTTCGTCGCCAGTCCCTGGCGGCAGATCAACAACAAGAAAATCCAGAGTTCCCCACCTAACCATACCTAACAAATCAAGAACTGCTCTTGTCTTTAAAGGTCCTCTCCAAATGGTGGGCAATTCTTTCTTCTCCATAGCCAACTCAACTGAAACGATCCCGACTCCCCCAGCATCAACAGGTATGATCTTTCCATCGTCGTCAGCATAAAGATGAGTGTCCTCAACACCCATTAACCAAGGGATGCTTGGCCCATGAACATCTGCATCAAGTATAGAAACACTATGACCTTTTTCCTTAAGCACTATAGCTAGGGAGGCAGCAGTAATTGATTTCCCAACACCTCCCTTCCCTGACATAACTATGATTACGTGTTTTACATCCTTTGTTGCTTCCCTAACCCTACTGGTTAATTTCTTCATTAGTTCTATGAGCTCCTTAGAGCTGTATATGTTTGAACTCATTCAATTACCCACTATTGAGGGATTGAGGAAGATTTAAACATGTTTCCGAATCTTTTAGGTAGTAAGTAACAGTAAATAAGGGCTTCACCAGAGACTTTTATTGAGGACTAACGAATGAGTGACGTGTACTCAATAACCTACTATATTAGGGCTGGCGGCAAGTCATTTGTTGTTAGGCCACCACTATCCCCTGAAGAGCACTATGAGTTAATGGATCTGGAAAGAAAAATCTGGGGAAATGATTATCGGGACACAGTACCATACCACATAACTATCCCACTAATTGATATGGGAGGCGTCGTTTTAGGGGTTTATGAAGTCGGTTCTGGGAGGGCTGTTGGTGTATTGGTGATGTTTCCTACATATACAGATGGTGAGGTTCATTATCACTCTCACATTCTCGGTTTACTTAAGGAATATAGAGGTAAGGGCTTAGGCACCGAAGTTAAGAAAGTTCAGCGTGAAGTTTCACTGAAGAGAGGGATCAAGCTAATTACGTGGACCTACGATCCTCTGCTACTTAGTAATGCTTGGTTGAATTTAGTTAAGATGGGAGTGATATCCTCACAATACAGGATAAACTACTACGGGACAGGTAGTTTCGAATACAATAAAGGGGTCGAGACAGATAGATTGATGGTTAGGTGGTACTTAACCTCTGAGAGAGTTACCTCAAGAATTGAGGGTAAGGGTTTATGGAAGCCCTTAGACTACTACCTCCATGATGCTGAGGCAACAATAGTCTTGGAGGGTTCATTAGACAGCAAGAAAGGCTTTCTCAGACCTGGTAAACCTAACTTAATTGCTAGAGCGCCAGTAATATTGGTTAGGATACCTAAAGACTTCGAAAGAATGATTCGAGGGGATTTACAGCTGGCGAAGGAATGGAGACTGGCCAGTAGGCTAGTACTGAGTCACTATTTGAATAGAGGTTACTTGCTAGCTGACGTAACTAAGGATTCAGTAGTTGCTAGATACTACTATGTTTTGTGGAGGGCTAGTGAGGAAAGAGTCCTTAGGGGGGAGTTGCCTTGATAATTAAAAAGTTGGTTCTCCATCATCTCAGAATACCTATGAAAGAGGAATTTAAGACTGCTGTAAGTACCGACAGAGTAAGGGAAACAGTGTTAGTTGAATTAAGGGAGAAATCAGGGGAAGTCGGTTGGGGTGAGGCAGAAGCTGACTCATCTCCATGGTACATATGTGAGACAGTAGAGACTGAATGGCACGTCATAAGAGATTTTATTGCGCCTTCACTTCGACTGAAGGAGGTCTCCCCCCAAAAATTCGGTGAATTAGTTAAGAGAATCAGGGGACATAGAATGGCTAAAGCAGGAGTAGAATTTGCTTTATGGGATTTGGAGGGTAAATTATCGTCAATTTCCTTAAGTAAACTGATTGGTGGGGTTAAGGATAAGGTGGAGGTTGGGTTGAGTGTCGGAGTGATAGGGAATGAGGAATTACTCCTGAAGACTGTGGAAGCGGGGCTAAGGAAGGGCTATAGAAGGATTAAGCTCAAAATAAAACCTGGTTGGGAGGTTAAGCCCGTAAGGCTTGTCAGGAAAATGTTTGGAGAAATTCCTCTGCAGGTAGACGCTAATGCCTCATTTCAATTAAGGGACTTAGATATTTTTAGGAAGCTAGATACCTATGACCTCTTAATGATTGAGCAACCTCTTCATTATGAAGACCTTCTTCAGCATTCAAAACTTCAAGCCAAACTTAAAACACCCTTATGTCTTGATGAAAGCATCAGGTCCCTTCTTGATGCAGAAGCAGCCTATGAGCTGAATTCTTGCCGGGTAATTAATTTGAAGCCCGGAAGAGTTGGTGGTCTGATGGAAAGCATAAGGATACATGACTTCTGTCTAAGGTCAGGCATTCCGATATGGATCGGTGGGATGCTGGAAACAGGTGTTGGGAGGGCTTATGCCGTAGCGGCAGCAACATTGCCGGGTGTTAAGTACCCTAGCGATATCTCACCTAGTGATAGATTTTGGGAAGAAGATATTGTTGAGCCTCCATGGACTCTCAGTAGGGACGGATTTATTGAGGCACCTAATGCGTCAGGGATCGGGG
>JALWQN010000041.1 GCA_027083115.1 Desulfurococcales archaeon | reverse complement strand
AAAGTTTCTCTATCAAATGGAGCGTTATCATACTTTTCCAGCATCCTTGCGTAAGCGCCAAGTACAGCTATATTCATTGCTTTAGTGGTTCCGGCTTTTCCTGCAAGTTCTGTGAAGTCATGGTAGATTATGTGGCCTCCTAACTTCTTCAGCGCCTCAATTATTGAATTAATGGCCGGGTATTCGACAGTGCCAACATTAACGTCTATGGGATAGACCTTCCTCGTATTAAGAACAGCAATACCCTCTGGCTTTAGATAAATTAACCCTCTCCTTAAGCCTTCTAGGGGTTCAAGAGCAAGTAGCGCATCAGCCTCATCCTCCATTAATAATGGGCCATACATCTCCTTGCCTATCCTGACATGAGAATGTACGGCCCCACCTCTTTGTGCCGCACCAAAAGTCTCTCCTATTCTGACGGAAAGACCTTTCATTAATGCTGCATCACCGATTATTCTTGACAAGAGGACAGAGCCCTGGCCACCCACACCGGCAATCATTACGTAGTAATTCTTATCTGCCAACCTCATCACCTCACATCACTTAATTTTGTTCCTTTATTTGAAGGGACTATAGCCTTTACTGGGCACACTTGAGCACATAAACCACACCCTACACAGAGTACTGGATCAATGAAGGCTTTTTTCTTGGATTTCTCCCACCCGACTGCTGGGCAACCTAGTTGGACACATAAGGTACATCCGATGCATTTATCTTGATTAACTGCGTATGTAAGTAGTTCTACCCCTTTTCTGGAAGCTCTTCTAGCTACTTGAAGGGCGCATTCTCTCCTAGCGACGACCAATGTAGGTACCTCCTCATTGAACGAAGTTTCTATAGCCTTCATGATTACTTCTTCAGTCTCCTTCACGTTATAGGGATCAACCGTCCATACATGCTCTACACCTAAGGACTTAGCAACGTCCTCTATCCATATCTTTTTAGAGGGATGCATTGTTGCAGTCATTCCTGAAGATGGTGAAGGTTGATGTCCTGTCATTGCTGTCCAGGAATTATCCATAACTATGAAGGTTATTGCTGCCTTATTATATACGGCATTAGCTAGTGCAGGCAGACAAGCATGGAAGAAGGTTGAGTCACCAGCGACCGCAACAATAGGTCCGTCCCTATATCCGGCATGATATTGTCCTTGAGCAAGCCCTATCCCGCCACCCATAATGTAGTTAGTATCCAGTATTTCGTATGGGTTGTTGAAGGTATATCGTTTAGAGACTTTTTCGGTGCTCGGCTTGATTTTTTTAGCAAATATTCCGTAACCTCCCTGCTCGTAACAACCTATATCTCCGTTAATTATCCACACACCCTTCCACTTACCCTTATATTTTGATGATAGCTTAAGTAAAGCAAACCTCAATCCCCAGTACGTGCCTAGGTGCTGGCAACCAGGGCATAAGGCCGAAGAACGTGGAGCAACAATAGACGATAGCTCTTCTTTAAGTCTCTTTCTTTCGGGATTAATGGTTAGAGAAGGTATATTGAGGTATTCAGCAACCGCCTTAACTACTTGAGCTATACCTAACTCACCATATCTTAACAACATTTGGTGTCTAGTCTTCCCATAAACCGGTTTTTCAGGAGCATATTCTTTCATGAATGAATATAGTTGTTCTTCTATGAAGGGGTCACCTTCCTCCACAACTAATATTTTGCTTACTTTATCTATGAATCTCTTCAGTAACTTTTCAGGCATAGGGTATGGAGTGCCGACCTTAAGTATCCATGGTTTGCTTTCTGCCCCAAGCTTTATTAGGGCATCTTTTACGTAGGAGTAACCCATACCAGCAGTTATTATTCCTAGGTCGCTCTCTCCTTCTTCGATTTTGTTGAAAGGAACTTTGTTCACAAATTCCTTTATTTTATCAAGCTGCTCAAGCTGCCAGGCATGCTTTGCTGTTGGTCCTGATTTCCCTTTATATTTGTATGGGCCGTAGACGTTATACCTGAAGGGTAATTTGTAGTGCCTGTCAAAGAATATTGGGTTCTTCTCCTTTCTGATTTTACCGAAAGTTACGTCACCTGAGGAGTGACTTATTCTTGTGACTGACCTTACGAATACTGGAAGCTCAAATTTCTCGGAGTAGTTGAACGCGGCCTTAGTCATGTCTTTAGCTTCTTGCTGGGTGCTTGGTTCAAGAACCATGACGCCGACTCCTTTAGCTAAGAACCTAGTATCTTCTTCGGTTGATGAATAGAACGCTTCAGGGTCGTCTGCAGATACAATCACTAGTGCCCCAGGTAACCCGCCGTAAACCACAGTAGCGAACATATCCATAATCCAGTTAGTTCCTGCATTCTTCATAGTAACTATGGTTCTAGCTCCTACTGAGGCTGAACCTACGGCAACATCCATAGCGACCTTCTCATTTGTGGACCATTGTGCGTGGAAACCCAAGTCATCAGCAACTAGGGCTAAGGTCTCCATAATTTCTGAGGAGGGTGTTCCTGGATAACCGGTTGCTAACTGAACACCTGCCTCCACAGCGCCTCTTGCGTATGCTTCATTACCTTGCAAAATAACTCTTTTGCCAGGCTCATCCAGACCGATGACATGCTTCAATATAATCACTGCGTAATGTGTGGAAGTCCATTATTTAAGTCTCATTTAATATGCTCTAAATAAAAAATATTGGAGGAAAATCCAAACAAGCTATACTTCTTGGTTTTTGGCATTGATTTAGCTTTATATCTTGGTTCCACCTAAATTATAGGTGCAGTGTCCTGGTACTAAAGACCATAAGGATATATAATACATTAACTAGAAAGGTTGAGGAATTTGTTCCTTTAGAGAAGGATGTAGTTAAGATGTACGTTTGTGGACCTACTGTTTATGACTTCAGCCATATTGGTCACGGAAGAGTTTATGTGTTTTTCGACATCCTCAAAAGGTATTTGATGTTAAGGGGTTACCAAGTAATTCATGTCATGAATATCACGGACATAGACGATAAGATAATAAATAAGGCTGCCTCAGAAGGTCTTTCATGGAAGGACGTGGCTGACAAATACATTCCTGACTTTCTAGAGTCATTGAAGGCACTTAATGTGAAAGCAGATCTCTACCCTAGAGTTAGTGAGCATATCGATGACATCATTAACTTTATTCAGCTACTGATTAGGAAAGGTTATGCTTATGCTGCTAAAAGCGGCAGTGTTTATTTCGATGTTGATAAATTCATCGATTATGGTAGACTAAGTGGTAAATTAGACAGGTCATTATGGAGTCAAGAACCTGGATTCCTTGAAGAGAAGAAACATTCGTATGATTTTGCTTTATGGAAGGCCGTCAAGCCTGGAGAGCCTTATTGGAGGGCGCCCTGGGGAAATGGTAGACCAGGATGGCATATTGAGTGCAGCGTTATGAGCTCTAAGTATCTGGGTGAGAGGTTTGATATTCATGGAGGGGGTGCTGACCTAATATTTCCTCACCATGAGAATGAAAGGGCGCAATCTGAGGCAGCTTTCGGGATTAAGCCATGGGTGAAGTACTGGATACATGTTGGGCTTCTTAAGGTTGGGGAAGACAAGATGAGTAAGTCTTTAGGTAACATAATACCTTTGAAGGATGCGGTAAAGCGCTGGAATCCTAAAGCGCTTCGGTTGTTTTATCTAGCTCTCCATTATAGGAAACCTCAAGTCTTCAGCGAAGAAGGCATTAAGCAGGCTGACAAACTCTACGGTAGGTTATCGGCTACCGTAAGCTTACTTAAGAAACTAATTAATGAAGGGAACGCAGATAAGTTCAGAATGGATAGTGAAGGCCTTAATATATTAAGGAGTCTCTTGAAAGTACGTGAAGAATTTCATGAAGCACTATCCAACGACTTCAATACTTCAATGGCCTTAGCTGCAGTTTCTACCTTAACGGATATTGTCTTTAGGGACATTCAATTCAGGGAGTCATATGCATTATCTCTTAAAGCACTTCAGCTCATGGAGGAGTTCAACGTTGTCTTAGGGGTTCTTGATGAGGAACTTTATGGTTCCACAGGTATTGAGGAGAAGTTGCTGAATGATGTTATTGATTTAGTGGTTGAAGTAAGGAAAGAGCTACGAGTGAGAAGGGAATATGAATTAGCTGATGAAATCAGGAAACGATTGGAGGAGTTAGGGATTGTATTGCTAGATAAGGGTTTAGAAACTAGGTGGTTATTAAGAAAGAATTTAGAGCCTAATTCTTAGTTGTTCTTAGTAGGTACTGAGTGTAGTCCCAGAGTGCCTTAACTACTTTAACAGCTCTTTCAGGTGTCGGATATACTGGTATTCCACTCGCATGCATCTTTCTCTTTTCGATTTCCTCAACGTCTCCACCACCTAAGTAAACAGGGATAATTACTTTCCCTCTGTTAAACCATTTAGATATTACCTCAGCAGCCCTAGGAATAGGGTCACCAAATATGGTTATAACAATATCTATCCCATTATCTTTGAATAATTCCTTTAATGCGACGTCGTATCTTTCAGCATCAGCATCTCCAGTTAGGTCCAGAGGGTTCTTAATTATGCAGTAGGTAGGTAGTTCTCCCTTGAGTGATTGCTTGGTTCCATCACTCATTTCAGCCATCCTTAATCCTAGTCCTTCAACATAATCGGTCGATATTATGCCTGAGCCGCCCGAAGAAGTAACTATTTGAACTCTGTTCCCTTTAGGTTTAGGTAAGAATGCCAAGCCCTTAGTAACATCGTAAAGTTCTTCAATGCTATCAACAGGTATTATTCCAGCCTTTCTGAAGGCAGCTAAATACAGTTTATATGAACCTGCTAGTGATCCTGTATGTGAGGCAACAGCTTTAGCTCCTGCTTCAGTTCTACCTGACTTAAGAACAACAACAGGTTTTCTCGAGGTTACTTCAGTAGCAACATCCATAAATTTCCTTCCGTCACTAACTGCCTCAATATACATAGCGACTGCTTTAGTGTCTGGGTCACTTCCTAAATAATTAAGCAAATCGATTTCATTAATATCTGCCTTATTCCCTAAGGCAGCCATTTTACTTATTCCTACGCCTTCCTTCTCAGCCCAAATCTCGAAAGTTGCAGCTACTGTACCACTTTGAGATATGATAGCTAGAGGGCCCTTCTTAGTTATTTTTGGCCAGGAAGCACAAAGTCCCTTATGCGGATTATTAATTCCTTGGCAGTTAGGGCCTAGAAACCTTATACCGTATTTCTTAGCTATGGAGACCAATTCCTTCTCAAGTTTCCCTCCTTCTTCACCTACCTCTTTAAACCCTCCTGAGATGACTATTGCTGCCTTTATTCCTTTCTTCCCTGCTTCCTCCATGACTTCAGGTACTGCCTTAGCTGGAACCACAACAACAACCAAATCAACAGGCTCAGGAACATCACCCAAAGAACGAAAAACCCTCAAACCAAGAATAAAATCAGCAGAAGGATTAACAGGAAAAACCCTACCCTTATAGAACTTAAGTAAGTTCTTAAGTAACTCGTAACCTACTTTCCCAGGTTTTCTTGATGCGCCAACAACAGCCACGCTCTTAGGGAAGAAAAAGAGGTCAAGGTTCCTCAATTTAGTGCACCAGTATATTTTTGCTTAGGATATAAAAACAGTTTTTACTAATGTACCCTAACAAAACCAAATTCTTTTCCATTGTTGCCGAATTATTTTCACTTATATAGGAGGAAAGTGCTTAATGAAGTTACCTGAATTCCTCAACAGCTCTTTTATTAATATATAACACAAAAAAGAAGAAAGCAACAAAAACCATTAGAGTTCCTACAGCGAGTACCTCAAGAATTGTAGGGCTAAAATTGCTTGACCCGAAGCAAATAGGTATGAAAAATATGATTATACATCCTGCAAAGGAGCTGCTTCCTTCTTGATTGGGCTGGAAGGATAGTGATAAAACCGAAATAATGACAATTATGAAACCAAAGAATAGCAGGACAATACCTAATAGCGTCAGTGGCTTCATAAGTGACCACCTCCAAGAAGAAGGGTCAGAATTATTGCTAGTGCTGTTAATAATCCCCCCACTATCGCTGCAGTTACAGCAATTGATTTGTTTGTGCCGAAAACTATGGGGATAGGCCCTATAATTATGACGCCCCCTGCCTCACTCTTTTTCTTGTTTTCCCCTAAACTCTGGGTAAAAAAGGATAAAGTAATTAGAAGTAACCCTATAAAGATAGTAATCACACCTGTAATTAGTAGGAGAAAATAGTCGTTCAGCATCCCTCCCTTACCTATGGGTTGTTAGTGTTTTACGGATTTATTTTTAATTACTCTTTCAAGAGGGTTCATGAGTAGGTGACTGACTTGAGGATATACAGAGATCCTTATGGAGAAGAAGTAGTTAAGGAACTAATTAAGTATTTAGAGATTAATAGATTAAGGCCTAAGGGATTTAAGGTTGTACGCAGTAATTCAGAAACCTCGGCTATAGCGAGGATTTGGGGTGTCAGTAGAGTCCTTCAAGTGGGGTTAGGTGTTGAGCCAACGTACGTTATTGAGCTTGTTGAACCCAGGTTCAGTAATCTACCGTGCAAGGAGAAATTAAGAACCTTAATTCATGAAATAGCTCACGTTCCAAAGACCTTTAGTGGTTACGTAAGGCCACATAACCGATGGTTCAAGAATGACTTAAGGGAATGGCTTAAGGGTTTAAGGTCATTACCAAAAGAGAGAATTCAGGCATTATGCTATAAGCTTGATGAGGGTGTGAGAGAAATTAGGAGGGGAAACTAGGGGTTGCTGAGGAATTGAGAATTCTGAAGACGGACTTAAGGAAAGGGCTTATTAGAGTAAAGGTGGAGGATGCTGATGACTTATGGGTCATTAAGAACGTTATTAAGGAAGGGGATATTGTTGTTGCTAAGACATTAAGAGATGTTAAGCTTGAGGGTGAGGGTAAGAGAAGGAAAGCAATGACTATGGCTCTTAGGGTGAAGAATGTTTATTTCCAGCCTTTCGCAACGAGATTGAGAGTTCATGGAGTCATTGTTGATGCTCCTGAGGGCTATGGATTAAGGGGCTCACACCATACGCTAAATATTGATGTGGGGCTGGAGTTTGACATAATTAAGAAATCATGGGGCGAGTCCTTGCTTAATCGTTTGAGGAGGGCGAGCAGTAGGTGGGTGAGGGCTTTACTTGCGGCTGCAGATTTTGATGAGGCGTCGTTTGCGGTCATTCATAAGCAAGGAGTTCGTTACTTACTCACCATGAACCTTCCTGGCGTTAATGAGATGGACCCTAACTCCATAAATAGGGTGGCTGAGAAGGTAGCTAAGGAAGTCATTAGGTTAGCAGAAAAAGAAAAGATTAAGTATGTTGTGGTTGGTTCTCCAGTGATTTTAAGAGAGCTAATAGTGCGGAAAGTTAAAGATAGCGTTAAGGGCACGAAAGTATATTCAGACTCTGTATCTATAGGGGGTAAGGCAGGGATTGAGGAGCTCTTAAGGAGGGACTCAGTAAAGAATTTACTTAAGGAAGCTACTGCTGTGGAGGTTCAGGAAATATTTAATGAATTCCTCACTCTT
>JALWQN010000040.1 GCA_027083115.1 Desulfurococcales archaeon | reverse complement strand
GTTAAGTAGTTCCTGAATCCTTACGGAACTAATTTCCGGGTGCCTAAAGCAAAGTAGGGGGAGCTCAGGACCAATGACCTCAAAACCTAACGAAATTAGGGAGTCCCTCAACCATAACGACCTCCTCATTAACTCAACGTAAAGATCCCTAAGCCCTCCATAACCGAAGTAATTTAGGGAGGCCCATAAAGCGGCGGCAGAGCCGCCGGTCCTCGACCAAAGCAGGCCTACCTGACTGCTGCTGCTCAGGTAACCTGACTTGAAGGACACCTTATTAAGTAGTTCGTCATCCCTCAGGAGGAGAGCCCCAGAAGGTATTGGAGTGAATAATGCCTTATGTCCGTCCACACCAACACTCATCACGTTATCGATGCTGAAGTCAGCCCTACCTAACCTGAAGCCGGAATCCCTCAGGAAAGGAATAATTAATCCCCCGAAAGCACCGTCAATAACTATTGGTGCTTCAGGAACTGCCTCACTAACTGCCTCGGCATCGTCAGTAACTCCAGTCTCCGTATTGCCTGCAGTTAACACAATCACTGAATCCCTACTCTCCCTCCACAACCTCCTCACACCATCCACAATAATGCGTAGGGAATCATCCACCCCGGCGGTCAAGGCCTTCATGGACAGGACTTTAGCTGACTTAAAGACTGACGTGTGTGCAGCTTCCGAAGTGATTACGGCTCTGTAACCTAATTCTCTAGCTATATAGAGTGCCGTGAGGTTGGATTCACTCCCCCCGTAAGTTATTAGTCCAGAACCCCCAGCATTACTTAGTAGGTCATTCATTACTGAAATAGCTTCCTTAGCTAAGGAATAAGTTACTTTGAACCTTACGGGGTCGTTAAGGTTTCTATCGATGAACTCAATGAACGCGGTTAAGGAGGCGTTTAGGGGCCTAGACATCATTGGGCCTAAGGACCTCCTACCTCCTAACCTAGGTTCTTCAGCACTTAATTTCCTGAGGTAATCAATGACCTTATCCCCTAATCCCTCAGGCCTTAATTTCTTCCTTCCTTCATCACTCAATAATCATGACCCTCCTCACCAATACTTGATAAAATATCCTTAAGTACTTGATTAGGGCAGAGCGATTAATTGTTGAGGGAGCTCCCACTGATTAAATACTTAAATCGGTATTTCCTCTTACACGTAGGTGTCTGAAGTGCCTGAATCTGTTGGGAGCAATCAATTCGTTGCTTGGCTTAAGGAGATAGCGCGTCGATGGAGGAGTAAGTGGGAGGAAGCCAGAATTTATGAGGCTAACCCCGACCCAAACAGACCTAAGTACTTCCTGACTGCGGCTTTCATGTACCCTAACGGCCCTGCCCACGTAGGTCACGCAAGAACTTACATCATACCTGACGTTCTCGCGAGGTTTAAGAGGGGTTTAGGCTATAACGTCTTATTCCCTATGGGTTTCCATTATACCGGCACCCCAATACTCACTACCGCCGAAAAGATTTCTGAGGGGGATAAGGACTACCTTAGGATGCTGTCAAGGGCTTTCGAAGTTCCTGAGGAGGAGATAGCTAAGTTAACTGAACCAATCAAGTTAGCTAAGTACTTTCACACATTATCTAAGGAAGCAATGAAGGAATACGGTCTCTCCATAGACTGGAGAAGGGAGTTCACAACCATAGATCCTGAATTCAATTCCTTCATTAGGTGGCAGTTCACTAAGCTGAAGGAGAAGGGTTACCTAACTAAGGGTTCTCACCCAGTGGGTTGGTGCCCTAAGCACAACATGCCTGTGGGAATGCATGACACTAAGGACGATGTTGAGCCAGAGATAGGTGAGTTAACCCTAATTAAGTTCGTGGATGATGAAGGCCTTAAGTACCCCACAGCAACATTAAGGCCTGAAACGGTTCTGGGAGTAACTAACGTTTGGGTGAATCCTGAAGTGAGTTACTGTATCTCGAGAGTCAATGATGCCGGCGTTATTGAGGAATGGGTTACTTCCTGCGAGGCCGCTAGAAGGCTGAGCTACCAGAAGGAGGTGAGGGTGCTTAAGGAGATCAAGGGCTCTGAGTTAGTGGGTAAGGAACTAATTAATCCCGTGTTAGGTGTTAAGGTCCCAATACTTGAGGCATCATTCGTGAGCCCTAAGTTCGGGACTGGAGTGGTTATGAGCGTCCCCGCCCACGCACCCTATGATTACGTTGCCTTAAGGGATTACTTACGTAAGGAAGACCCTGAGGAGTGGGGTGGGTTCAGGCCAATAACCCTCATTAAGGTTGAGGGTTACGGGAAGTACCCGGCTAAGGACTCCATTGAGAGACTAGGTGTTAGGACACAGTTAGATAGGGAGCTACTCGATAAAGCAACTAAGGAAGTCTATAGGGACGAGCACGCTAAGGGCTCAATGATTAAGGGATTAAGTAACTTGGTTAGGGAGGAAGTAATTAAGGGAGCTAAGGAATTCATTTCCTTAAGGATTGAGGGTAAGCCAGTTAAGGAAGCCAGGGAACTGATTAAGGAGTTCCTGACAAGGAACCGTTACGGGAGCATAATGTACGAAATCCTTAATGCCCCCGTGTACTGCAGGTGCGGGACAGAAATAGTCGTTAAGGTAGTGCATAACCAATGGTTCATAGATTACGGGAACCCTGAATGGAAGAAGTTAGCCTATGAGGCCCTCTCACAGATGAGGGTAATTCCTCTAGAAGCAAGAAGGCAGTTTGAGGCAACCATTGAGTGGCTTAAGGCTAAGGCATGCGCTAGGAGCAGGGGCTTAGGGACTGAACTACCTTGGGCTAAGGGATGGATTATTGAGTCATTAAGTGACTCAACAATATATATGGCCTTCTACACAGTAATCCATAAGATAAGGAAGTACGGAATACCTCCAGAGAAACTGACGACTGAGTTCTGGGATTACGTGATGCTTGGTGCTGGAGAACCTAACGGACTCTCAAGAAGGTTGGGGGTGAGTGAGGAAGCACTTAAGGACATTAGGGATGAATTCAATTACTGGTACCCGCTTGACTCAAGACATAGCGGTAAGGACCTAATACCTAATCACCTGACTTTCTTCATCTTTAATCACGCAGCAATATTCCCTAAGGATAAATGGCCGAAGCAAGTGGTAGCTAACGGTTGGGTACTTATTAAAGGCGAGAAAATGTCTAAATCTAAGGGTAACGTCAGGACCTTACCGGCCCTCGTAAGGACTTACTCGCCTGACGCAGTCAGGTTAGCCCTATCTGTTGAGGCTGAAGTAGGGCTGGACATGAGCCTCGACTTCGAGATGATGGGGAAGATATATGATGCTTTAAGGAAGGTTAAGGCCCAAGTCAATCGCTTAGTTACTGATGCAGTAAGCGATGAGCGTAGGTTAGAGGATAAATGGCTAATCAGTAAGGTAGCTAGGCACATACTGAAGGCTTACGAGGAGCTTGAGGCTGTTAAGGTCAGGGCCGCTGGAGTGAGGCTGTACTACCTAATACCTCAGGAAATAGATAAGTACTTCGACATGGTTGAGGAGCCCTCCAGGGCAGTTAAGGCAATCATTGACCCGTGGCTTAAGGCAATGTCTGCATACACACCCTACTTCGCTGAAGAGATGTGGCATTCCCTGGGCCATGACTCACTCATCGCTGGGGAAAGGTGGGCAACGCCTAAGGAACTGATGGAGTTAGTCAGTAGTGAGGCTGAGCTCGTCGTTGAGTACGCCACCAGATTAATCAATGACTTAAGGAAAGTGACTCAAGTAGTTAACGGTGATGGGGCAGTAATCTATGTGAGGCCTAAGGAAGACTTCAGGCATATCGTGAAGGTTAAGGAAATAATTGATAGCGGGGGTAAGATAGGAGACGTAATAAGGTACGTAATTAATGAGGTGCCTTCAGTACCTAAGAAGAAAGCGCCAAGAGTGGCTAAGGCACTCCTTGACCTCACCTCATCACTTGACTCCCACATCATTGAAGCACTGAAGAAACTTAATGGCTTGGATGAAGCTCAAGCAATAAATGAGCTAAAGCAATACATAGAGAGAAAAGCAGGGATAAAGATAATTAACGTTTACTTAAGCACCGACGGGAAAGCACCTGATTTAGGTGGGAGGAAACAGCAGGCGCTCCCTTGGAAGCCAGGCATATATATCGTTAATAACTCCTGAGAACCTAATACATTATGCGATGATGTCTACGACGGGCGGTCTGACCTTGATGAACCACTGTAGCTCTGAGCCCTCCTAATTGCTGAATTCCTCAATCTCTTAGTGATTAAGTACCAACTGTAAAATAGTGCCGCATTAATGAGGAGATATAGCGAGACCTCAACCACATTCCTAACTAAGCTGCTGCTTAAGGACCTTAATGCAAACAGCTTTATGAGGAGAGGCTGCAGAGCAACTATTAAGAAACCGTACAGCGTTAGGGCCAAAGGAACCTTCAGCACTCTCCAGGCCTTCCCCAATTCCTTAACCATTCATTAATACATAAAGGAATTAAATCCTTAAACCACGGAATTAGAGGATGATGTCTACCTCCGGTACTGAGTTTGATGAGAAGGCATTTGCCTGACACCTAATCCTGCATTACTTCAGGGTCAAGGCGTGGGTCTGTCATCACTCCCGAGAATCAGCGCTTATAGACCCCTATCATCCCTTATTCTTAAGGTGTCTCAATCGCTTAATTCTTTACTTCCTAACTTAAGTATTGATTGATGCGGTTATCCCTACGGTTAAAACCTCCGACGCATAAATACGTAAGGATGATTTAATCCTTCCTGAGAGGCTAACTCAATGCAGGAGCTCCCGCTAGGTAAGAGAAGGCTTGAGTTATCCCTTAAGCTAGATGCTCTAATAGCGTTGAGGTCCGTGAAGAGGTTCTTCACCCTCAGGGAGCTATCCGAGCTTCTCGAACTACCTATTTCGGTAATAAGTAGGTACGTTGCTGGTGAAGTGAGTCCATCGAAAGGGACTGCCTCAAGAATACTTGGTTCCTTAATGAGTCCTTCCTTCACCAGGAATTACTTGGGTAGGGCGCTTGAGAGAGTTGGGTGGGACATCAATTCATTATTTAAGGACCCGGCCTTCCTCACATTCATGAGCCTTTACTTCAGGAGCGAGCTCCTTAAGTCCGTTGCCGGGTCAAGGCTAGACTTAATTATTGTCTGTGATGAGCCATCAGGGCTTCTGGCATCAGCAATACTTCCTTACGTGGACGCAGGAATCTCTTACGTCGGTTCCTCAGGAAGTAAGGACCTAAAGAACGTTAAGACGGTTGCTGTCTTGGCTGCCTACCTAAGTAAGGAAGCGATTAATGAGTTGAGGAACTTAAGGAGCTCCCATAACTTAAGGGTGGTTATTATTGAGGCATTAATTGCTGAGAACCCTGAAGACCTTAGGAATTCTTTTCCTGAGGCAGTAACGATTCATTTATTGCCTTAGGCGATGGAGTGTGGCGGGCCCGGCGGGATTTGAACCCGCGCAGGCGCGAAGCCCACCGGCCTAGAAAACTCTTAAGATACCATCTCAAAATCCAATTATAATTTGGGATAGAAGGAATTGTTTCTTATTAACAAGGACATAGGGAACAATTACTTGAAGATACTGTATCTTGTGTGAGACATAAATTGGATTTAATGGATAAAAGAGATTTAGGCTCTAGTCTCAAAGAATTTTCCAAATTTGATGAGCTACGGACTTTACTGGTGTACTCTGGTTCTGAGAACTGCAGGACTATGCAAATCCTATGGTTAAAATAAGTCGAAGTGTGTCATAGCGGATGGATATTGCTTTAGGGGAAGATAAAGTTATGCCAGGCACACTAAGTATGTGGTTAGGTTGCTTAAGTGCGCTTCGGAAAATAAAGATATTTAGCTTGAACCGTAATTAAGTTTGAGGCTAGGTATCTTGTCTGCTTCAACTATAAAGAAGGCTGTAGAACCAATTAAGCCGGGTGAGCTGGATAAGGTTCCGCCAGGCTATTGGGCCGCTATAGTAGACGGACATGTGGTTTCTTGGGCTAGAACCCTAAAGGAGCTGCGTGAGATAATGTCTCAGAAAGGATATAAGAGAGACGAATATGGAGTGATTAAGGTTCCTAGCCATGACATATTGGTTGTCTAGATTCTCTTTCTACCTGAAACATATTTAACAGAGGTTCTTAGGTGATGAACATCGTTGAAGGCAGACTAAATAAGAGGACATTCCCTTACGTCTTGTATCATAGAAGATATTACCCAATCATACCCGTGGTAATAGAGGGCAGGGAGAGATCTGTTGTTCATGCTTTAGTAGATAGCGGTGCTACCGTAAGTCTCTTCCACACAAGTATTGCTGAGGATGCTGGGATAGACCTAAAGGATACTGACCAAGTTTATCTAGCAGGTATAGGGGGTTATGTAAGAGCCCATATTAAGAGGCAGGTGAAGGCATCAATAGAAGGTTTAGGGAATATAAATATTCCAATAGCCTTCACAGAATACATTACCTCCGATATAGCGATACTAGGGCGTCAAGGGTTTTTCGAAGCCTTTGAAATAACATTCAGGGAATGGGAGAAAAAGCTAATAATAAGACGTAGAAATCGACTAATATATTAACTGAATCACAACCGAAAATAAATAATAAAATTGCGAAGAACCCACTAACGCATCATTACCTGACATTCTAATTGTGGCGGGCCCGCCGGGATTTGAACCCGGGACTTCCGCCGGGTCGGTCAGGAACCCAAACCCCGTCTACGGGTTAAAAGCCCGCCGCTCTACCTGGCTGAGCTACGGGCCCGCCAAAATTACTTATTAACTGATTACTTAAACTTTATGTTGAAGTAAGGTTTGGGAGGTATGTGGTTAAAGCTTAAAATTATTCTACCAGATTTCATAGTTAGCGGTAGGTGGGTTGATAATTCATGAAGGCAGGTAAGTTTAAAGTAACAGATCATGAGCTGGTGCCTAAGCACGAAGTCATTCCTGTTGATGAAGCAATTAAGGTTCTTCAGGAGCTTGGTGTGAGGCCGGATCAGCTTCCCTTAATGAGGTCCTCTGACCCGGTAGCGAAGGAAATAGGCGCTAAGCCGGGGGACTTAGTTAAGGTGGTCAGGAATTCTCCGACAGCAGGTAAAGCAATTATTTATAGGTATGTGGTGGCTGGGTGAGGTTAGTTGAGTGAAGAAAGCAATTTATTAAGTCCCAACGATCGTTGGGCAATTATGGAGTCCTTCATTAAGGAGAAAGGTTTGGTGAGGCAGCATCTTGACTCATATAACGAGTTCGTGACCTCATGGATTAAGAAGATAGTTAGGGACTTAGGCCACATAGAAACTAGTCAGCCAGGAATCTATATTGAGGTCCTAGACATAAGGATAGGTGAGCCCCAATTTAAGGAGATAGAGGGTAACAGGGTTCCATTAACGCCTATGGTCGCTAGGTTAAGGAACCTGTCTTATTCTGCGCCCATGAAGCTCGTTGTTGCTCTCTACGAGAACGGGATTGAGGTAGCTAAGCAGGAGATCCCGTTAGGCGATATGCCAGTAATGGTTAGGTCAGTTCTTGACCCCACATCCAAACTAGGTAAGGATGAACTAATTAAGATAGGTGAGGACTGGAGGGACCC
>JALWQN010000039.1 GCA_027083115.1 Desulfurococcales archaeon | reverse complement strand
GGGTCTCCATAGCCTTAACGCTTTCTTCACTTACTAAGCCATCGCCTCTACGTAAGTACATCATTAAGTAGCTAGAGAGTTCCATAACGTTACTGAAAAGCCCACCATCGGCACTCACGCCGTAAGGGAAGGGTTTCCTTACATGCTTACCGTTGGTTAACACGTAACCGAAAGCTAGGTCGGGATCCTTAGCTAATTCCTCTTGAAAGAAGGATGATTTCCTCATCCCTATTTTCTTCAGTATGTTTTCCTTCACGAAATCCTCATACTTAATCCCTGAGACCTCCTCAATAATTTTACCTAAAAGCACATAGCCAGTATTTAAGTAAAAGAATCTAGTCCCTGGCTTAGCAACCGACCACTCACTCATTCTATTAGCTAATGTTAAGATGTCATTAGGTGATGAAGCAGGAAACCAATCGTCACCTACGCCAAGGAAGCCTTCAAATAGTGCCTCAGCATAACCGAGTGAAGGTATTCCTGAAGAATGCGTTAGGAGATGATGAATAGTTACTTCCTCACCAGATGAAACTAAGTTTATAGGTAAGTATTTCCTAACGGGATCGTGTAAGTCAAGCATTCCTCTCTCATAAAGCTGCATTATAGAGAGTGCTGTGAAAGACTTAGTGATTGACCCAATGCCATAGAGAGTGGAGGGTGTTGCGGGAAGGCCTTTCTCAAGATCCCTGAAACCAAACCCCCTTACATAAGTTATTTCGTCATTCTCAACTAAAGCCAAGCTAATTGCTGGGACTTTAAACTCAGACATCCTCCTCAAGATGAATTCCTCAGTTCTTTGCAGATTTCTGTCCCCCAAAAGATTCACCCGCATTATTCATCTGATAATTCAATATAGAATTTATTGCTTCCTCCAAATAGATGTAGGGATATGGCCCAGTAACCTTTAAATTAACTTAAGGAAATTTTCTTGTGCTCTCCTGAATTTCTTTCTGGCCTTCTCAATCACCTCCCCAAGCAAGGAAGCCCCATCCTTTACCGTTAAGTAACTCTTGCTTGCAGCATCTCTTATCAATTTCTCGTTCCTTCCATTACGTGAGATAAGTAAAGTCCATCCCACCAAATTCTTAGAAAGGTTTGCAGGTATGCCACTCCACACTCCAGTATAGTCTGTACATATTAAGCACCTCCTTCCATCGATATTTGGGCTTCCTAAAGTGGTAACCTAATTGTCTTTCTTCATCAGTGCTTATTATTAATGCATCACCTCTAATCTAAATTTTGCTGATTTACTCTGCCGCGACACCATTCTTAAACCTTAAGTAATTAAAGAGGGTCTATAAGCATCTAGTCTCAGGTAATAAAATCCCTTAACACAAATATATTTAAACATTATTTTGCAGAAACTTAGAGTTTTTAAAATATGTATCCTCTAGGGAAGCTGGATAAGTGCCAGCAGTAATGCTATCACCAATAGTAAGTGTATTGTGGCGGAGACTTCCAGTATCTTGATAGCTTGTGCAACATGTCTTGGTTCAGGAAGGTTCCACTCTTGATTTCCTAGTTCATAGAAGGTTAGCTTAACTAACTTTACTTTCAGTGCCCCTGCCATGGCTGACATTGGATTACCGGCGTTAACGCTTTCAGTTTTTCTCCTGTCTCTTAACCAGGTTTTCAAGCTTGATCTCCAATCTAGATGCAATAAGAATGAAGAAAAGACTATATAAAAAGCAGTGAGTCTGGCTGGTAAGTAATTAATTACTGTGTCTGCTTTAGCTGAAAACCAACCTATATCGACTAGTTCAGAGATTTTAAAGCCTACTAACCCATCAAGCGTGTTAACGATTCTCTGCAGTAATGATCCTAATGGCCCGAAGAAAGGAAAATAAAAAAGAGGCGAAACAAAACCATCAACCAAGCTTTCAGCTAAAGATTCTATGCATGCCGAAAGCACTTCACCCTTATTAAGTGCTGAAACATTTCTCCTCACCAGTCCTTGAACAACTTCACGAACAACAATCCATTCACCCTTAAGGCTTTTCTCAAGAACTCTCAGTCCTGTAGAGATCAATAACCTTAGCGAGAAACTAACTTTGAGTACGTAAGAGAAAAATAAAACATAAATTAAATATATGATTGGGTTTGAGCTCCAGTAGTAAAGAAGGAAGACCTGAATAAGGGCTAAAGGAAGAATATGTGCGGAAACCACAATCAACCATAATAGAAAGCCGTAGAGACGAGAAGCGTAAGGCTTGATTAGTCTCTTACCCAAGAAAAAAGAGGTATGTACTGGATGAGTTTTTAGCAGGATCCCCTTATGATAGGGGTAAATAGCGTCAAGAATTAGGGCAAGAGAGAGTACAGCATAGGAAGTGAAAACATCATTAAGCGTGGAGTTCATCTTAAAAACCCTAATACAAGGGAAACTGTTACTAATGACAAGCTTCTTGAGACCTCAAGCTCGTACCCTAAAACATCGCCATTAACGAATCCAAGGACTTTATATGCTCTAGTTAAAGAGTAAGGAAGCGTTATTGCAATAACACTAAATGACGTTATTACAGCAATAAGCACGTCCCTCCCTCCATAAATGACTAGTGGTGTTAGTGCTAGGACGGTAGCCAATGTATTATTTATTCGTGATTTTTTGTTAGAGGAGTGTTCAATAAATAGTTTACCTAAGCCTTCATAGGTTGAGGGTTTTGCGAGTGTTGCTAGAAGAAATAGGCTTTCGTAATTAACTATAGCTATGGTTGTTATCAAATACATTCCACTAGTGTAGGTAGATAGATCGCTTGCTCCTGTGTATGTAAGTAAAATAATCAAGATAGTTGCACTTATTGCCTTTGCTCCTCTCCATGGTTCCTTCAGTATTTTCAGCGCTTTATCTTTTGTTGTTTTGGCTGATGAGGCGTCAATAAAATCAGCAAACCCGTCCAGATGAATGAGTCCAGACAAAGTGTAAAGAAGTAAAGTAACTAGTACTCCTTTAACTAGGATAGTATTCTCAGGCAGTACTTCAGGTAAGCTGGAAATTACGCCAACCATTAAGCCGATTAGAGGAACCATGAAAAAGCCTTCAGCACTTTCCTTCAAATCACCTTTGAGTCTAACAGGAATGATTGTAAGGAATGAGGTTAACGCAAGAAATTCTTTAAAGACCTTTAAAACACCTTTCAATGCATTTCACCAGTAATGAATTATCGGCTGTATTCCTAACAGATACTCTGCTATAGTAGGAATTCAAACCATAGAAAGTGCTGGCAGGCCTTATGAAGATCCTACATTTTTTCAACAATTCATTATGGAGTAACTCAGTGGGAATTCCTTCATGCTTAATTAAGAGAAAATTAGTTACTGAGTTAAATACCTTTAAGCCTACAGATTTAAGTAAGTCTGCAAACTCAGTCCTTAATCTGGCAATCTCCTTAACTGAACGCCTAATGAATGTATGCAGCTCCTTTTCATGATAACTTAAGGCCCTCTTTATTGAGCATTCAGCAAGAGAATTAATATTCCAAGAAGGAAGAATCGACTTTATCTTTAAGGCTTCCTCCTTATTCCTTAAATAAATAAACCCTATTCTAAGGCCTGGTAAGCTGAACGTTTTTGTGAAAGACCTTATAACAACAACGTTGTTAGGCAACTCGTCCACATTAAGTAATCCAGTCATACCGCTAAGTTCTACATAGGCTTCATCAACCAAAAGGTAGGCTTTATCCTGCACCTCTAGTGCGAGACTCAGTATATCATCACTCGATGATGAAGCACCCGTTGGGTTATTGGGGTTAGTCCACAAAATCAGTGATTTTTTACCGAGTTTCTTCACTGATCTAATTAAATCGTGAATGTCTAGGATGAACCTACTTGTTTCTTCAGACATTAAAAAGTGTTTTAGATTAATACCTAACGCTTTAGATAAGTAAACATGGTTTCCGTAAGTGGGCTCTATCACCAAGAGCTCTTTCGGGCGTATTGCAAATAAGACAGCGTTAATCCCTTCAGAAGCCCCGTTTGTAGGAATAACGTCTCCTTGATGTAAATCGTAAAAGCTGATAATAGATGAAGTTAATTCTGTGTATCTATAATCTGGGTACTTCTGAAGCACTCCTTCCTTAAAGCAGGTCTTAATTGCGTTAGTGAGCTCACCTGGAGTACCGAGAGGGTTTAAATTAACGCTAAAGTCAATTACATCAGTTAGTCCTCCATAATACCCTCCATGAACCACTTCATTCATTTTTAAGACCTCCAGCACAAGCTAAACGCTTCCTTAAAATCTTCAAGAGTATCAATATCCAGAAGCTCTGGATATTTACATAATATTATATTACCAAATGTTAAGCCTTTTCTCCTAATTAAAGAAATTCCTACCGGAGACTTAGTCTTCCTTAACCCTTTAGGGAAGCAATCCCTATCGACTATCAAGGTTATAATATCTTCCTTCCGTTTTGAAGCACCCTCTAAGAAAAATCCCAGTAATTCCTTCGTGATGAAGGGGAGATCAGCAGGAAGGATTAAGGCAGGCAGTTCAATTTTTTTGAGGGCTTCCATCAGGTCTTCAGGGTAGTTCATGCCCTCAGTAAATATTAGTTTATAGCCTTGATTAAGAGCCCATTCAGCAGTTCTTAATGTATACTTTGAAGCAACTATAACTACTTCATCACTTATTTGGCTCGCCACACGAGAAACCCTCTCGATCAGGGTGAGACCACATACCCTAATCAGCGGTTTCTCTACAATAGGTAATGCTAGTCTGGAACCTACTCCACCAGCCATTATTAGTGTCTTAATCATCTCGTTCTTCGCGCTCCGTTATTAACTCATCATATACCTTACTCAGTATACCGCCCACTAAAGCCGCCACAACGTCATCAATAAACATGGGGAGGTTCTTGAATTCCTCAAAATTCTCCTTTAATCTATCTATCCAGTAGTAATTGAACATGCCTTTCCAACCATTAATGTATATGGATAATGCAATACCAAGTAACTCGTCAGATAATACCTTCTTGGAATCCCTAAAATACTCTTGGTTGCTCAAACCAGGAATCGTTCCTGCATTTCCATAAAAAGACATGGATTGAGCACTCCTTAAGATCATCCATGTGTTGGGATCCTTTAAGACTTTCCCGAGTATTCTCCTTATTAAGTCTTTAACCGCTCTTTCTTTTATGCCTGGAACTGGCGCTTTCTCATATATTTTCATACCTAAGTTCACTAGTTCGTCGCTTGAGAAAGAAGTTATGTATTTAAGCATATTATCTGGTCCCACGTTCTTCTGAGCCAAATACATTATTGCATTATAAACGAGCTTAGCTGCTTCCTTACCAACATTTGTGGATGGGCCCCCGTAACGTATTCTATGCGTGCAGCCTCTAGACCTATAAGCAACTATTACTGCGTCTGTTACGGTTGAGAAAGCCCTTTTAAAGCCCTCACAAGCTATACCTAGGTCTGAAAAAACAGCGGACTTCACGCCACCAAGTAACATAACTAGGTCTATGACTGCTTCCGTAGATAAACAATCATTTATTGTCAGGATAATATTTATAGTTCCGGCAGGCTCAATCGGATTTAAGGCATCAATACATGCAGGAGGACTTAATCCTAAAGTTAGGAAAATCTCTTCTTCTGGAGGACCCTCAGACTTAAGAAGTATATGGTTCTTAAACAGATTAGTTGAAGTCAGAAATACTGCAGTCAAATCTAGAGGAAGGCCAGCCTCATTAACGAGCTTAGAAGCGTATTTTTCTGGATGAGTTTCTCTGAAGTTGCTCTTAACTTTCTTAAAGAGAACGTACTTAAGGCGTCTGAAGCCCCCGCCATAAATCGTTGATGAAAGAGCCCTTAATTCCTCGTTAAAGGATACTAAAATTAAGTCATTACTTAGTGTTTCTGTTTTAATCAAGGGTGTCACACCCTCAACAACCCTCTAACTCTTTCGTACTCCTTAATGATTGCATCATAAATTTCCCAGTCAGTTAAGCCTATAGCTGAAGCAGTTATTCCTATACCACCAGCACCAACGCCTTCCTTAACGTACCCTCTCTCGTAGTACTTAAGGCCTTCATAAGGAGCTTCTGAAAAATTATAGTTATAGACAATGACTGGCACTTCTGGAGCAATCATTTTAACTAATCTCACAATGTCTGAGGACTTATCCTCAATTATCCATCTGGTTGTCCCTATCCCCACATTTTTTGCGAGCAGGTCCTTATCTACTTCCTTAATGATCGCAAGAACCGAAGCCATTTGAGTCCCGCCAGCTAGTAATACAGGGTGGTTTCTTCGCAGGGCTTCGTAGACGAAGCCAGCTATAGATATATGCAGTGGGTCTCCTAAGCATGAGACAGCCTTAAAAACGTCTTTGGTTGGTATGTCACACACCTTACTTCTTAAGCAAGCCTCTATAATCCGTCTCTTTAGCCTGTGTGGGTTATTCGGTCCTGCACTACTAACTAATCCATAGGCTTCATAGCCTAAAGCGATGAGGATACCTAATGCTGTTGTCGTTCCTCCGGGCATGCTTTCCCCAACCACATAAGCTCCAGCTAAGCCATCAATAGATTCAGCAATTGCTCTCGATTCGTTAAACAAGTTTTCAGGTACACCTTCAGGAAGTGCTTTGCATGAGCTTATTACTTCCCCAACTCTCCTACTAGGTAAAATGATATGCGGTACCTTAGGCTCTACATAAGATCCAGCATCAACGATAAGGCGAGGTAAATCCATGGCATGAATTAATGCCCTAGTCAGTAAGGCTGGTGTGGGGATTCCTTCTGGGGTTATTGGTATTTCTTTCAATGTTGTAGGCTCCCCTACCTCCATATACTCAACATCTAAAGCAGGCGTATATAATGTCATATTTGGTGTTGAGCCCGCAATACTTATTCCCTTAATCGTGGAGGTTTTGGTTGACCCAATAAATGTCAGAAACAAAGGTCTGAATTTAAGGTAGTTCACTAATTTTTTACCTGCATCCTCATTAAGCATGTGTACTATCAAACTGGATATCCTATCCAATACAGTAAAATTGCAATTTAAGTTCTCCGTCTCGCATACCACAGAAATATTTTCTGATTTCCCTTAAGCATAGATATGCGTTTTATATTGTTTATGTGAATTGTGAATAAAATAACCCCGTTAAAATAACAATAACGGTTTAAATAGCGTAGGATGCTGTGGTGTTGTTACTATGTATGGTTGGGGTGGTAAAGTAATATACGTTGATTTAAGCAGGGAGAAGATCTCTGTTCAACCTCTCGAAGGGACTGAGGCAAGAATGTATTTAGGCGGGAGAGGCCTTAATTCCTACAGACTTTTCAAGATGGTTAAGCCAGGGATAGATCCTTTCTCGCCAGAGAACGTTGTTATGTTAGCTAATGGTGTTCTGGCAGGAACCACCTTAGATCAAACCAGCAGGACAGAAATAACCACTCTTTCTCCTCTCTCTGGGATTTTGGGGGATGGTAACGCTGGTGGAGAATTCGCAGCGCTCTTCAAGCATGCTGGTTACGATCAGATAGTGATTATTGGGAGAGCAAGTAAGCCCACCTACATATGGATTGAGGATGATCACATAGAGTTAAGGGATGCTGCGGACTTATGGGGTCTAACGACCGGAGAAATGGTGGATGCTTTAAGGGACATTCACGGGGA
>JALWQN010000038.1 GCA_027083115.1 Desulfurococcales archaeon | reverse complement strand
GCTCACAGGGGTTCATGGTGCTGAACCCCCCGAATATGTTGCAGACCTAATGAAGAAGGCTGATGTAGTTATTGCAATAACTACCTATTCGCTTTCCCATACAAATGCAAGAGAGAAAGCAACTAAAGTTGGGGTAAGGTTAGCTAGCATGCCTGGCTTTACTGCAGACATGTTCATGCCGGGCGGTCCTATGGCCGCCGACTACAGGTGGATTAAGGAAGCTTCAGAAAAGATAGCTTCTTTCCTTCAAGGCAGGAAGGCAATTAAAGTAACTAATGAGTTCGGTACTAACATAACTCTGAGTGCTGAGGGAAGAAGATGGGATATTGATACTGGCATATATGTTAAGCCTGGAGACTGGGGGAACCTGCCCGGCGGTGAAGTATACGTAGCTCCTTTAGAAGGAACGGCTAATGGGGTTTTCGTATCTCCTAAGGGCTGGTTCCCGAATCTAAAGGAAAACATGGAGTTCTACGTTAAGGATGGGTACGTCTATAGGATTGAGGGTGGCGGTGAAGTAGGTGATTACTTCAGGAAAGTCCTAGGGTTAGAGCCTAAGAATGATCGCCAGGAGTATGTGGCTAGAAGAAACATTGCTGAATTAGGTATTGGCACAAATCCTAACGCTAAAAGACCTGATAACGTTCTTGAGGCTGAAAAGATCTTAGGTACTGTACACATAGCTATAGGAGATAATAGCCACTTTGGGGGAAAGAATCCTGCTGACCTCCATGAAGACTTCGTACAGCCTAAACCAACAGTAATTGTTGACGGGAAATTATTTATGGATAATGGAAAAATCACGATACTTTAATTCCTAAATGATCGTTTTTTCCTACCTACAGTAACAACTAACATAGCAGCCAAGATCAATGCTGCGCCAAAACCCTTTCTTAAATTTATGGTCTCACCAATAATTAGGAACGAGAACATAGCTCCGAAAACAGGTTCTAAAAGATAAATCAATGCAGCCTCATAAGCCTTAAACCATCTCTGCCCGAAAACCTGGAGCGAGAGCGCTATGTCGTTACACACAAGGCCTAAATAAAGGAGTGGAGGTAAGGCAGCAATTATGCTGCCGTAATTAATTCCTCTAAATAAGTCAATAAGTATGAAGCCCAACATAGGTAACATCTCAAAGAACGTGAAGGTTGCTGGATTATAGCTCGAGTACTTATGTATAAGTTCGACCTGGACGGCGAAAAGGAAGGCCGAGGTAAGGACTAAAAGATCGCCAATAGCTACCTTACTCAATTGCCCAGAAAGAAGGTAGAGGCCTACTAAAGAAAGAGAAAGAGATAACATCCCCCTCAAGCCATACTTTTCCTTTTTGATTAATGCATCCAGCCCATAAACAATAACTACGTTTAAACCTGTTATGAAGGCAGCGTTGGATGCTGTAGTTAAGGCGGTTCCCCACCCCTGAAGCCATATACCTACTGCGTAAGCTGAGCCCGTAATTAAGCCGGCCTTAACTACATCAGTTGTTAAGCCCTCACTTGTTGCGTAGTAAATCACTATGGGCAGAAGTCCAGCCACAGAAATAAGTCCTCTAACCCAAGTATACGTAAGGCCATCCACAAAGCCAGTCACTACCTTGATGGCAGGAAACGAGCTTCCCCACAGTAACGTAGTACCAAGTAGGGCAGCGAATCCAATCCCACTAAGGCTTTTGCCTTCGCTCACCACCTAAAACCAAGAGTATTTAAGGAACGTTTAAATTAAGAAGATTACCTGTTTGATGAGAAGAACTCAATAACTCTTAAAATTAATTCAGGTCTCCTAATTATGTAATTATTTAGTTCCTCAATAATTTCCTTATCCTTCTTAAGCCTTAAGAGCCTTAAACACTCTTGATGACTTAAGAGATTTCTTCCTTCAGCACATAAGGACTTAACCAAATGCCTCTCGTCCCAATACCTCCGTAAAACACTCACGGGAGATACTGAATATATAGAGAGCCTAAGTGATGATCTAATAATCAGTAAAGCAGTGAGTAGGAGGGTGCCGTAAATAAGTACTGAAGGGGGCGATGGTTTGCTGAGGAAATGAATTACGCCCACCCCTATTCTGTAGGGATTGATTAAAGCAGCCCATACTTGAACCGGCGAGTAACCTGCGGAAATCATTTCCTCAATACTCAATGGTCTTTTCGGGTATGGCGAGGCCAGAATCAGTACTTCCTTAGGTTTTCCTTCGTCAGCAAATTTAATGATTGAGTTAAGAAACCTGACGTAGGGGTTTAAGTAATCTAGTGGGGTTAATGCTGCGTTAGTGAAAACTGAGCCATCACCTAAAGCAATAACCTTACCCTCATCATTGACTTTATAGATTGCCATAACTACCTCATTACCGGACCATCCAGCAGGCTCAGCACCACCCGAAACCTTTAGAGCTGAGGCATACGCTAGACCAAGAACATATTCTTTTTCTTCTAGCTTAATTCTTGCATAAGGGAAGTGGTTCCTGAGAAAATATGGAGTCTGGATTATCTTTATGGGTATATTTAGGTAACCAAGTAATGTGTTCGAGTAAGGACCTTCATCAGCAATTATTAGGGAGTAGTTTCTTAAGAAAGCATCACGGATGAAATCAAGTTCATTGAGGGTGAAGTTCCTTTCAGGTGATACAATCATTAAAACACCACCTGAACCTAGCTCGCTTGCTTCAGGGTAATTTACTACCTTAACTAAGTACCCTAATTCCTTAAGGTAGGAAACCATCAGCCCTGTTCCCTTAAACGAAGGGTTTATGGGCGAGGCCCCTGAAGAGCTAACGCCCAATAAATCCTTACTTAGGAATAGAGAATAAAGAAGCAGAAGAACTAAAGCAATAACTAACCATTTCCTCCTAATCAACTCTCCTCCCTACCTCTTGAGGCATAAGAAAGAAGGCCTAATCCACTTATTAATGAAATAACTGAAGAGACGTATCTCCCAACTATAGCTAGGCCAACAGAGGAAATCAGGAGACCTATAGATATAATTATGACTAACCTCATAAGGCGTTCTTCTCCCAAGTAAGGATCACCTCATTAAAGAACTTAAACCAGTTATTTAGGGAATTAATTCCTGCATTAGTTAACGCTAACCAAGTTAGTGCAGCACCGGCAAAATAAACCGTTAATAAGGCATACCTGTTCCTCACTAATCTAAAGTACGCGTAAAGGCCAAAAGGAGCGAGGAATCCTGAGAGTGCGGCATAACCCCTACCACCAAGCTCATTAACAAGTAATGTTAATGCGGCCGACAGGACAGTTATGGCTAAGTAATTAGCTATTCTCTCAGGTTCCACCGAGAATCTAAGGCTAAGTAAGTGTTTTAGTGTTGGTGGTATATTTCCCTCACCCAACATAAGTATTGCGTAAGCAATCCCTACACCTGCAGAAGCGCCTATACCAGTAAATAGAGTAAAAAGATATGCTGAGCTATTTCTGTACATAACTACGGCAAATAAACTGAGGGAAAGCAAGGTTAAGGGAATAACCGATTGCTTAATGCTTCTCCTCATTAGCCTGGTGAAGTAACCTAAAACAATGCTGGATACCGCTGAAGCTAGCACTATGCTAGCACCAGGAGAGAGAACTGAAATAAGGGAAAGAACTAAGAGAACAGGGATTAACTTAACGTATTTAATGATTGATGCTAAGCCCACGGCAAACACTGTACTCGCGAAAGAAAAAGTTATTAGTGGGTTAATCACCTCCGCCCAACCTCCTCAAAATCTCGTTAACTTTATTAGTGTAGAGAGCCTCATTCTCTCCCCTATAAGTGACGAACTCGTAAATCGTCATTAAATCCTTCAGTAGTCCGGCCACGGAGTTGCTTATCGCTCTCTTAGCGGATGAAATAAGTAGGTTGTAGGCTTCCCTATGAGTTAGTGAGGGCTTTAAGGTAACCCCAGCTTCCTCGGCATACTTACTTATGATTGCCCAGAACGGGTGCATTCTTCTAGACAGTGCCTTACTCGCTTTAGCATGAGGTAATCGGTATGGGATAGTTTGATATAGCGATAACCATACAGTAGCTACTGCAATAAGTGAAGTAATGGCTAGTATTAGGTAGATTTCTTCACTAGAGACTAAGAAGTTCTTGTTTGTTATCTCAGCAACAAAGCTTGAGTTCAAGTAGGTTTTCTGAAGTTTTTCGGCTAATGCTCCTTCATTAAGGTATGTTGTGTTCGTGACTTTCCTTATTTCGTTAGTGAGGTACTTAAACTCGCTCAATAGTTTGGGAGGTATCTTAAGGGGGTTCCTGGCTTCACTCATGCTAGCCTTCACAGAATAGTTTCTTCCTGAGTGAATGATTTCTTTCAGTTCATTCACGGAGTAATTTCCTTCAACACCTTCAACACTAACTAACGCCCCATAAGGTATTGACTTAAGTATGGATAGGGCTGAAGAATTAGGTTGAATGATTTCCATAAGAACCCTGTAGGTAGGTAGGTGCTTAAGCACAAAGAAAGATTTCGGACCGAATTTCTCAAGGAGATACATCGCCTTAACCATGTCTTCAGGCGTAATTCTAGTTTCTCTAGATCCTTTAGCTCCTTCCCTGATGTTGGTTAGAGTGTTTGATGATGTTTTTTGGGGCTCATAGGCCTGCAGGAGTGCCGAAATGAGTAAAGAATCCTTTACCGCAATTTTAGCAGCAAACTCAATCCTTTCGCCAGGATTTAGGAGGGTTCCATTGTGTAAGGCTTTAAGAGCCTCATTAATTGCCGAAGTTACTGCTGGTCTGAAGGGGCTGGAGTTGCTCTGTGTCTCAATTTCTGCCAAGACACTCTTTAATTCTTCAGTACTTAATTCCTGGCCGTTCAGTACCTTCAGAATGGCTTCAGCAATCCTAAGGTGGTTATTCCTTAGAGCTTGCTTATAAGCAACCAACAGAAGAGAGGCTAAATCATTAGGTGTTAAAGAGGCATTCATCCCTTGTGTTGCCTTAAGACCAACAAGAACTTCAGAAGATACAGCATATAATGCAGGAGTGCTTTCAATCAATAACTCAACCTCATTTAGATCCTGCTTGAGTTCTGAAGTATTCCCTAAGATTACTGCCTGAGCAAGGTCAATGCTTAAATCATTCATTCCTGAAGCATTCAGCCATTCAAGTAAGACATCAATTGCTAAGGCACCTTCCCTAAGCCTTAAGCCAATGTCTGGGGAGTGCCTGACCTCCTGGGCTCTAACACCTACAGCATTAAGACATCCTCCAGCCAGAAGTAAAGTAATCATTGCTATAGCTATTGGGCCTTTCCTCATTGCCTTCCTTAATAAAAAGGTTTAAGGCATTATATTTCTTGAGTGATGGTGGTTGCTTAAGGAATTAGTTGAGAGAGTTATTCTTGAAGCTAGGAGAGTGCTAATCGAGAGGGAAGAGGACGTGAAACTCTTGACAATCTCAACTGTTTTGGGCGGGCACGTACTTATTGAGGGCGTTCCCGGAATAGGTAAAACATTAACCGCTAAAGTGATGGCTAAATTGCTGGGTCTTCAGTTCTCAAGAATCCAGATGACTCCTGACTTACTTCCTGCTGACATCATAGGCACGAAAATATATGATGAGAGCTTAGGGGACTTCAGAACGGTCTTAGGCCCCATACACTCAAACGTGGTCTTAGCTGATGAAATCAATAGGGCCTCACCTAGGACTCAGTCAGCCCTTCTTGAGGCTATGCAGGAGGGTCAAGTAACTATTGAGGGAGAAACATACAGGCTACCACAACCATTCATAGTCATAGCAACAATGAACCCAATAGAGATGGAAGGGACTTTCCCATTACCTGAAGCACAACTTGACAGATTTCTTATGAAGATAAATGTTGATTTACCCAGTCATGACGAACATATTAAGATAATGAAAAACATCCATACAATACAGGAGTTTAATGTAGCTCCAGTAGCTTCAGGGGATGACATACTTAAGGTCAGGGCTATGTTACCAGCAGTTGAGGTAAAAGACGAAGTTATGCATTATATTGTGAGAATTATTGAGGAAACCCATAATGACCCTTCAGTAAAATTAGGAGGCTCTCCAAGAGCAGCTATTTCACTGTATTTATGCAGTAAGGCACATGCCTTAATGGAAGGCAGGGATTACGTGATACCTGACGATATCAAAGCTATAGCTGCTCATGTCTTAAGGCACAGGATATTATTATCGCCTGAAGCTGAATTAGAGGGAGTAACTCCCGATAGCGTGATTAGGTCGATCCTTAATAAAGTTCCCGTACCAACACCCGGAGTTAAGGAATGAGGGGAAGCAGAACGGGGGAAGTAAAGGATGAGATAGTTGTAACTTATAGAATGATGGCCTACCTACTAGCTGTAGCTACCATTATAGGGCTTCTACTCGTTTCAAGTACCTCAGTACCAGTATCACTTATTTACTCGTTAAGCCTTGCTATAGCCTACGTAGCTTTCATGAGGTTCCTGCTAGCAACCTCTGTCAAGGCCATACATAAAGTTAAGATATCAAGAATATATAAAAAACCGGTTATTGAAGGAGACACCTTCGAATTACGGGTTAAGGTAGTCAATCCAACTAATACGCCAATACTATACGCGGAATTAAGCGACCATTACCCACGCCTATTCACTCTAGTAAAAGGCCTGAGCAAAATAACTGCTACGTTACCCGCTAAAGGAACTTTAGAATTCCATTACTCTCTTAAACCGCGTTTAGGTAAACATTGGTTTCGAGGCATGGAGGCAGTTTTAAGGGATCCCCTAGGAATATTTGCTTACAGGACCGTAATTCCAGAAAGCGAAGAAGTCTTCACTGTTTACCCCAAGCAGAGACCTATACCTCAAAAATACCTCAGGGGTTGGGTAACGGCTAGCTTAGGTCAAACGAAGTCAGGAATTAAAGGGTTAGGTAATGAATTCATGATGCTTAGGGAATACAATTATGGTGACGACTACAGATTCATTGATTGGAAGTCGATGGCCAGAACAGGAAAGCCACACGTAAAAGTCTTTGAAAAAGAATCAAGCCTGTACCTAGTGCTCGTTATTGATACCTCACCAGCTATGATGTATGGTTACTTAGGGAAAACCATGCTTGAGGAAACAGCTAGGCTAGTCACTGGATTAATTAATTACTTAATTAAAAGAGGTGACTGGGTAGGCCTAGTCCTCAGAGGAGATAAGGTCAGGGTGATTAAGATGGGCCGAGGAAAAGCTCAAACCCACAGAATAATTAAGGCAGTCTCAAATGTTGAATGGTCCCTAAATTATCCTAAAGTAAGATTAGGAGATGCAGTTAAGGAAGCCATAAATACCTTACCAAAAAGAACTAAGGCATTATTTATGATATTCACTACTTTAGATCCAACTGCCTACCCAGCAGGTGCTTTAGATAATGAGGTGTATAGCCTATTATCGATATGTAAGAGACTGAAAAGTCTCCATCATAATGCAGTCATAGTTTCTCCATTGCCTGAGCTTTACGAGGTAAGAGAAATGAGAGGGATTGAAGCTGGCCTCTATATAGCGTCAACCATTGGGGGGATTAAGGCAGCAAAGGAATACGCAAATACATTGCGGAAATCGGGGATTGAAGTTATTCAGGTAGGTCCATCAACACTGATGCCTAGGCTCATAAAATTTGTGGAAAACTTTCGGGCGATTCCCCTATGAAGACAGAAAGAACATACTTTATTAGGAGAGTGTTGTATTCACTAATTTACTTGCTCTTAATAGGTTTCCCCTTATACCGAATATATTTGGGTGCTTTAATTTGCCCAGAAATATATCAGTAT
>JALWQN010000037.1:1509-7784 GCA_027083115.1 Desulfurococcales archaeon | reverse complement strand
GGATTGAGGTAGCTAAGCAGGAGATCCCGTTAGGCGATATGCCAGTAATGGTTAGGTCAGTTCTTGACCCCACATCCAAACTAGGTAAGGATGAACTAATTAAGATAGGTGAGGACTGGAGGGACCCGGGAGGTTACTTCATAATTAATGGTTCAGAGAAAGTTATCGTTACGCAGGAGGACCTAGCTCACAACAGGGTGTTCGTTGATTACGCTAAGGAAGGCTCCAACATGACTCACACGGCTAAGGTCATTTCCGCCTCGGCAGGCTATAGGGTACCCATAATTCTCGACAGGCATAAGGACGGCACGTTAATGATTAACTTCCCACCAATACCTTCGAAAATACCTTTCGTAATCATGATGAGGGCGTTAGGTCTGGAGACAGATAGGGACATAGCTCTAGCTGTTTCTGCAGACCCTGAAGTCCAGAACGAGCTAATGCCCTCGCTATATCAGGCGAGGGAGATCTCTACTGTTGAGGAAGCCCTGGACTTCATTGGTTCTAGGGTTGCTTTGGGCCAGCCTAAGGAAGCAAGGATTGAGAGGGCTCAACAGATCCTAGATAATTACTTCCTCCCTCACCTGGGTTCATCACCTGACATAAGGATACTTAAGGCCCTTTACTTAGGTCAGATGGCTAATAAGCTCCTTGAGCTCGCTTTAGGTAGGAGGAAGCCGGACGATAAGGACCACTACGCCAACAGGAGGCTTAGGTTAGCTGGTGACTTAATGGCTCAGTTATTTAGGGTTGCCTTCAAGCAATTCGTTAAGGACTTCAAGTACCAGATAGAGAGACATCGGTTGAGGGGCAGGAGGCTTAATTTGAGGGCCTTAGCTAGGCCGGACCTAGTTACTGACAGGATAAAGCACGCTTTAGCCACTGGTAATTGGGTTGGTGGAAGGACTGGCGTATCCCAAATAATTGATAGGATGAACTGGATATCCATGCATAGCCACCTAAGAAGAACCATAGCCCCATTAAGTAGGGGTCAGCCACACTTCGAGGCAAGAGATCTTCACCCAACACAGTGGGGTAGGATATGCCCCTTCGAAACCCCTGAAGGGCCTAATTGTGGCTTAGTTAAGAACCTCGCGTTAAGTGCCTACATATCTGTAGGGACTGATGAGGAATCAGTTAAGGCAGTGCTTAGGGAGTTGGGGGTCACCCCATTACTTAACGTATTCAATAGGTTGAGGGAGGGAGATGAGGAACTACTTCAGAACATATCTTCCTACGCTAAAGTATTCCTTAACGGCACACTCATTGGTTACTACTTAAGCGAGGACGCTACGGAACTAGTTAATAAGGTCAGGGAATTAAGGCGCTCAGGAAAGATCCATCATGAGGTCAACATATCTTACTTAAGGACAGACTCCCTTAACGAGATCTACATTAATTGCGACCCGGGGAGGGTGAGGAGGCCACTACTTGTTGTTGAGGGAGGAAAGCCAAAGATAAGTAAGGAAGTTATTGAGAAAGTCAGGAAGGGAGACCTAACATTCACTGACTTAGTCACGATGGGTTACATAGAGTACATAGATGCTGATGAGGAGGAGGACACGTACATAGCCCTAAATCCTGAGGACCTGACTCCGGAGCATACGCACCTGGAGATCTGGCCCCCAGCAATATTGGGTATTGCTGCAGCAACAATACCTTACGCAGAACACAATCAGTCACCCAGGAACGCCTACCAGTCAGCAATGGTTAAACAGGCAGTAGGTTTTTACGCAGCCAACTTCCACCTTAGGTTCGACAGCAGGGCACACTTGCTCCATTACCCACAGAAGCCCTTAGTCCAGACGAGATTTCTTGATGTGATAGGATATAATGAGAGGCCGGCGGGACAGAACTTCGTTGTTGCCATCCTTTCCTTCACTGGCTACAACATGGAGGACGCCCTAATAATGAATAAGTCCTCCGTGGAGAGGGGGCTGGCGAGATCGACCTTCTACAGGGAATACACTACTGAGGAACTAAGGTATGCTGGAGGCCAGAGGGACAGGATAGAAATACCTGACCCCAGCGTTAGGGGATATAAAGGAAGGGATCATTACCTCCTCCTAGACAGTGACGGAATAATTAGTCCCGAGGTCCAGGTTAACTCAGGCGATGTCTTAGTAGGTAAGACATCACCTCCTAGGTTCCTTGAGGAGTACAGGGAGTTCGGGCTAACTGGCGTCTCAAGGAGGGACACATCACTAACCTTAAGGCATGGAGATAAAGGCATTGTTGATAGCGTGGTCATTACCGTCAGTGAGGAAGGCAATAAACTCATAAGGATTAAGGTCAGGGACACGAGAATACCTGAGTTAGGCGATAAGTTCTCCTCAAGACACGGTCAGAAAGGAGTTATCGGTTTGCTGGTTCCTCAGTACGACATGCCCTACACTCCTGAAGGCATAACCCCCGACCTAATAATTAATCCTCACGCGCTACCCTCAAGAATGACCGTAGGTCAGTTAATGGAGTCGATAGCAGGTAAGGTGGCGTCGTTAGAGGGTAGGACTGTTGACGGAACCCCGTTCTACGGCGAGAGAATAGGTGACATCCAGAAAAGGCTTAGATTGCTCGGTTACCCGTCCGACGGCACTGAACCCATGTATGATGGGAGGACTGGAGAACTGATAATGACTCCAGTATTTATCGGGGTCATATATTACCAGAGGCTCCATCACATGGTTGCCGACAAACTTCATGCGAGGGCGAGAGGACCGGTACAGCTTCTGACGAGACAACCTACTGAAGGGAGGGCTAGGGAAGGAGGTTTGAGGTTCGGCGAGATGGAGAGGGACTGCCTAATAGGTCATGGTGCTCCACTACTTCTTAAGGAGAGATTGCTTGAGAACTCGGACAGAACAACAATATATGTTTGTGAGAAGTGCGGGATGATTGGCTGGTACGATAGGAGGAAAGGTAAGTACGTCTGCCCAATACACGGCGATAAAGCTAAGCTATACCCTGTTGAGGTATCTTATGCTTTCAAACTCCTTCTGCAGGAAATGATGAGCATGATGATCTACCCGAAGCTAATACTTAAGGATAAGTACGGAGGTGAGTGAGATGGGAGACGAGAAAGTTATTGGTGGAATAAAGTTCGGGATACTATCTCCAGAAATGATTAGGAACATGTCTGTCACCGCAATAGTTACTTCGGAAGTCTACGATGAGAACGGCCTCCCTGTTGAGGGAGGCGTTATGGACCCCAGGCTTGGGGTTATTGAGCCCGGGCAGAGGTGCGCTACCTGCGGCAACACGTTAGCTAGGTGCCCAGGCCATTTCGGGCATCTGGAGCTGGCTAGGCCAGTAATACATATTGGTTTCGTTAAGCACATCTATGACCTGCTGAGGGCTACCTGCAGGAAGTGCGGCAGGCTGAAGTTACCTCAGGAGGAGATGGACAGGTACCTAGATCTATACAACAGGCTGAAGGATAGGTGGCCTCAGCTAGCTAAGTCATTAAGCGATTACGTGAAGAGGAAGGCGATCAAAGCCACTAAGTGCCCTCACTGCGGCGAACCACAGTACAAGATAAGGCTTGAGAAACCCACGACATTTATTGAGGAAGGGCCTCTAGGTAGGTTATGGCCTAATAAGATAAGGGAGTGGCTTGAGAGAATACCTGACGATGACTTAAGGTTACTGGGTTACGATCCTGAAGTAGCTAGGCCCGAATGGATGATCATTACCGTCTTACCCATACCACCGATAGCTGTGAGGCCGTCAATACTTCTTGAGACAGGGATAAGGTCTGAGGATGACTTAACCCATAAGCTAGTGGATATCATAAGGACTAACGAGAAGTTAAGGGAAAGCATAAACTCCGGGGCTCCTGAAGTAATTGTTGAGGACTTATGGGAGCTTCTCCAGTACCACATAACCACATACATAGATAACGAGGTTCCTGGGGTTCCTTCAGCTAAGAGAAGATCGGGAATGCCTTTAAGGACTTTAGCGCAGAGGCTTAAGGGTAAGGGAGGCAGGTTCAGAGGTAACTTATCCGGTAAGAGAGTTGATTTCTCAGCCAGAACAGTAATTAGCCCTGACCCCAACATAAGCGTTAATGAGGTCGGCGTACCTAAGGAAGTAGCCATGACCTTAACCGTGCCCGTAAGGGTTACTTCATGGAACATTGATGACGTGAGGAGATACATACTTAATGGACCTAACAGATACCCTGGAGCTAACTACGTAATCGATCCTAACGGGAGAAGGATTGACTTGAGATTCATTAAGGACCTGAAGGCAATCGCTGAGGGCCTTAAGCCCGGCTACATTGTTGAGAGGCACCTAATAGATGGGGACATCGTTCTCTTCAATAGGCAGCCATCACTGCACAGGATGTCCATAATGGCTCACGTGGTTAAGGTCCTTCCTGGAAGGACGTTCAGGCTTCACTTAGCTGTTTGCCCTCCCTACAACGCCGACTTCGACGGTGACGAGATGAACCTTCATGTGCCTCAGAACGTTGAGGCCAGGGCTGAAGCCAAGACACTGCTTCTCGTTCAGGAACACATACTTAGCCCCAGGTACGGAGGCCCAATAATAGGAGGGATTCAGGACTTCATTAGTGGTGCTTACTTACTCTCATCTAAGGCAACACTCCTAACTAAGGACCAGGTCTCTGACCTGCTGGCAAGCATAGGTTACGTGGGTGAGATACCTGAGCCGGCAGTCCTCTCACCCAGAAAGGCCTGGTTAGGTAAGCAGGTCTTCAGCATACTTCTACCTAAGGACTTCAACTTCAGGAAGGAAGCAAACATATCTAGCGGTGAGCTGAAATGCGGTGATGAGGAGTGCTTCTGGGACTCCTATCTAATCGTTAAGAGAGGTAAGCTACTCCTAGGGGTCCTGGATAAGGCAGCAATAGGTGCTCAGAAGCCCGAATCGATGCTTCATTACTTAGTTAGGGAGTACGGAAACACCTACGGCAGGGAATTCATGGATAAGTCCTTCAAGATGTTCCTCAGGTTCATAGAGATGAGGGGCTTCACTATGGCCATCAACGACATAATAATACCTAAGGAAGCCTATGACGAAATAAGGGAAGTTTATGAGGGAGCTAAGGAGGACGTAGCTAAACTCATTAAGGAGTATGAGGAAGGCAAGCTAGAAGCAATGCCTGGAAGAACCCGTGAGGAAACCCTAGAAATAAATATTCTTGATGTGCTCTCCAGAGCAAGGGATAAGGCAGGAGAGATAGCCGTTAAGTACCTTAACCCATTCAATAACGTGTTCATCATGGCTAAAACGGGAGCTAGGGGAAGCACGCTAAACATAACCCAGATGGCCGCCATGCTTGGTCAGCAGTCAGTCAGGGGTCAGAGGATAAGCAGGGGCTACAGAGACCGCACACTACCTCACTTCAGGAAGGGGGAGATAGGTCCTGAAGCAAGAGGTTTTGTAGCTAACTCCTTCGTGAGGGGACTCAACCCAATAGAGATGTTCTTCCATGCCGCGGGAGGTAGGGAAGGCCTAGTCGATACTGCAGTAAGAACCTCGCAAAGCGGGTACATGCAGAGAAGGCTAATTAATTCATTGCTTGACCTAATAGTTACTTACGACGGGAGCGTGAAGAGCACCTACGGCGAACTAATTCAGTTCAGGTACGGTGAGGATGGAGTAGACCCCAAGAACACGTCATTCGGTGAGGCAGTTAAGGCATCAAGAATAGTTGAGAAGCACGTGGGCTGGAAGAAGTGAGGTGATGGTTATGAGTAAGGAGGAAGGAACATTAAGTGTGGAGGAAGTTATTGAGGAAATATCTAAGCCGGGAATCCTTGTTGATAAGGTACTCTCAAGATTTAAGAAGGTTCCTGAAGAACTGAAGCCGGCCATAAGGCAGGTACTTATTAATGAAGTCATTGGGGGAGGACTGACTGAGGAGTCAGAGATCTCCAGAAGGTTTAAGGAATTAAGGAAGGTGGCTGATAAAGTAATTAGGGTTACTGAGAGAGCTAAGGAGGTCCTTCCAGAAGGAATTTATTTGGAGTTACTTAACGAGTTATTCATGACAGCATCAAGGGTTGAGTTAAGTGTTGAGGAGATGGAGGAAATAAGGGATGACGCAATAAGGACTTACTTGAGGGCCTTAGTCGATCCTGGCGAGCCAGTAGGTACTGTGGCTGCACAATCGATTGCCGAGCCAGGAACGCAGATGACCTTAAGGACCTTCCACTACGCTGGCGTGAGGGAACTTAACGTTACCTTAGGTCTCCCCAGGCTCATCGAGTTAGTTGATGCTAGGAAATCGCCTGAGACACCAATGATGG